>JAISXJ010000036.1 GCA_031270565.1 Prevotellaceae bacterium | reverse complement strand
TGCCCATTCGGTTGGCTACGGCGTCAATGATACGAAGATTTGCCTGATGCGGCAACAGATAGGCGACATCTTCAGGCGCCAAATTGTTGCGTTCCATAATCTCTGCAGAGACATCCGCCATCTTTTCCACTGCCCATTTAAAAACATTTTTGCCATCCTGATAGATGAAATGTTGCCGTTTATTCACAGTTTCGTGCGAAGCCGGACATTGCGAACCGCCTGCAACCATTTGCAGAAAAGGCGTCCCTGCGCCGTTTGAACGCAGAATGGCATCCTGCAATCCGGTGCCGTCCTGACGTAACTCAACCAAAACTGCTGCCGCACCATCACCGAACAGCGGGCAGGTATTACGGTCGGTGTAGTCTGTGATTGACGACATTTTTTCCGCACTGACAACTAAAGCTTTTTTGCAGAAACCACTTTCAACATAAAGTGTAGCAGTCTTGAAAGCGTGGATAAATCCCGCACAGCCAACATTTATATCGAATGTCATAGCGTTGACAATACCGCATTTATGGGCAATAATGGCTGCGCTTGCCGGAAAAACCATATCCGGCGTAACCGTTGAACAAATAACTGCCCCTATTTCAGAGGGGTCGATGTTGTTTTTCGTCAAGAGGCTTGACACGGCATGTGCTCCCATAAAACTCGCACCTTCTCCCGACTCTTTGAGAATATGACGCTCGCGAATACCAACACGTGTTATAATCCACTCATCGGTGGTATCCACCATACGGCTCAACTCCTCGTTGGTCAGCACGTAGTCTGGGATATAGGCTTCAATGGCTGTTATGGCGCCTCTGGCTTTATTGTTACTCATACTTCCTGGATTATTATTGATGCTGCCTCTGCATACATCTTCCGTTAAAAAACAATTCCTTTAAAGGGTTTCAAAAACAGATACCCTTCAACTACTATTTTCTTTTTTGAGGCGGCAAAGATACTCTTTTTAAATTATGAAGGTGAATTATAGATTATGAATTAATAGTTAATTGTCATCTATTAACGATTTATGATTAGAGATTGAATAACAATAATCCCCATAATCACCCCTGCACTATTCTGATTGCAAAGCATAAAAGACAGGTTAAATCTTTTTTGAGGCGTTGACGTTGTTCTTTGTCCCTGACTGGGGACATCACTAATCACTGTTCTGCTACACAACGGATGCTATAGCCGAGTATGCGGGCATCGTAACTGCCCGGATACACGCTGCTGTCGCCAAAGCGCAGGTGGTGGGCTTTTCCCGTATTCTCAATCGTATTGCTCCAGTAACGCCCTTTGTCGCCGGCGTTCACCGCACCGTTACTGCCGCTGCGAAGTCCGGCAGTGGGAAGAAAAAGCAGCGGCTCGGGAGCATCCTTGTCGTACAGTTTCAATGTACCATTCCGGTAGTTATCCTTGCCGGCAGCTTCCCATACATCCTTTTTATAGATAGCATAACCGCCTCGGTCGTTTGCACTCCAGTTTCCTTTATATGCTTTCCCGTCCTTTACGCGCACCCAAATCAGGTCGGAAGTGCTGTTGGGAGATTTGCTGTATTCTGTTGCAACGTCTATAAGAAAATTACCTTCGGGAGTTTTGGCGGTGCAGTTGTAAGCGCCGATACGCTCCCACTCATCTTGAGTTGGTACGCGAAATCCATTAGGACAAGGGTCGTAGATGGTTTTGAGAGGCTTCTGATAGTAACCCGTACCGTCGTACACAGCGCCATCGGCAGTGGATTGCCAGTCGTGAGAAGTGAGTTGACCGTTACCCCAAAGAGCGTTGGCGGCAGGGGTGGCGCCATTGTACCAGTTAGAACTGCCGAGGTAAAATTTCCCGTCAGCAGGAGTTGGGGTGTTTACCTGTCCGTTGGCAGTATTGGCTGACGCTCCCGTACCGTTGTACCGTGTAAAATTGGCAGCGTTGACGCCGTGCAGCGTATCTTTGCGTCCCCATTGATATAAACCGCCGTAAACCGTAGCATCCAATTGCAATTCCGATGCCTTTCCGGACTTGGGGTAAGTTGCGGTTGACAAATATTCCATCTGTTTCTTTGGGGTGTCGTAAGCAGGGTCAGCACCCAGATTGTACTTTGCAAAGTGAACAGGAGGAACAGGATTGGTACATACAGGAGCTGCGAT
This sequence comes from Prevotellaceae bacterium, assembly GCA_031270565.1. Classification (GTDB taxonomy): domain Bacteria; phylum Bacteroidota; class Bacteroidia; order Bacteroidales; family Paludibacteraceae; genus F0058. The sequence continues at coordinate 3,876 of JAISXJ010000036.1, read as the reverse complement.
AGTAGTGTAGGGCAGAAAATACAGCTTGCCTATGGGCTGCCAATTGTGTCCGTCCCAGGCAAAGATACCGACCCCCAAAGCAGGATTGGTGTTATAAACAAGTGTGCCGGCAAGGGCGGGAGAGTCATCCTGCTCACTGGTCATACCGACCAGTTTGCCGGCGGGAATATGAGTCAAGTTATCCAGATGAATGTTTGGGAACAGCAGCCCTCCCTTAGTTGAACTATTCAAATCAAGAATAGTGCCCGCTGTGGGCGGATTACCTCCGCCAATGGTTACCTGTGCCGTGGAAAAGGAAGCGACACCTGAAAACGATGCTACAAGAATATAAAGATAAAAAACAGTACGTTTCATAATTACTAATGTTGAAAATTGTGATTAAAAATTTGGTGAATAATAAAAGCAATTAACCGGCAGTTCTTCTCATTGGTTAACTCCGGAAAGATAACTGTATAAAAATTGATGTTATATCCCAATCAGGGCATATCGGAGGGTAAGTGAGGAGTCTTTTTATTGAGAACAAAGATAATACTTTTTTTAGTAAAAAATGAAGAATGAAAAATATTATATCCGTTGACGATTTTTCAAGGAGATAATGCCCATAATGAGAGAGAGCACAAGATACCAAATAATGATTGGAGCGAACGCTTTGTCCCGCAGGAAGATTATCAGCGCCACGTCGCCCGTCAGAAAGAGCCACTGCCATTGATTTCCTTTCCATCCAAATGTTTTGAATTTTAGCGCAAACATAGGCAACTTGCACACCATCAAAAAGCAGCACAGTACAACCAGCGCCATTACTGTCAGCGGATAGGCAGTCAGCCATGCAGAACTGCTATAGGCTATTCCACCCCACAAAATGGCATTTGCCGGAGTTGCCAAACCGATAAATGAAGAGGACTGCAATTCGTCTATGTTGAATTTTGCCAGTCGCAACGCGGCAAAGGCAACCATAATCAACCCAAAATAGGCTGCCCATTCCGGCCAAGCCGATGCTTTCAACAGCGAAAATGCCACGATAGCGGGCGTCAAGCCAAAACTGACACCATCCGCAAGAGAATCAAGTTCCTTTCCCAATGGCGAATAGGCATGCAGCAGACGTGCAAAAAAACCGTCGCAAAAATCAAATATAGCTGCCGACAGAATCAATATCAGCGTCCATGCGTAATTATCGTTGGCAGCCATCATCACAGCAACAGAGCCGCAGAGTAAATTGCAGCATGTGAGGGTATTGGGAATGTATTTTTTCATCGGAGATTACAATAAAGAAACTATACTATGTACTATTTTCACAAAACAGACGTTGCAGACATTCGACTTGGAGCAAAACACAAAAGGCTGTTCCTTTCCGAACAGCCTTTTGTAATAGTCGTCTATATGCAGAAAAACTTCCGGACGTCCATTAGCAACGGATTAGAAAGTCCAACCCAAACGGATACTCGGAAGAACAAACGTTGCAAACGATGACGTTCTGTCTTTGTTTTCTACTGTCGTCTCGGTTGTTTGTCCACTGACAACCGCTTTGTCTTTGCGTTTTCTGGCGCTTTCTGTAGTGTAACTCAAGCCAAGTTCAGTGCCAACATAGAAATGTTCTGTCAGACGGTAATCAAGACCTGTAAAAAGCGCCACGCCAAAGGCGGTACTTCCATTTTGATTTTTTGTTAAAGTATAGTCATCATCCTGGTCATTTGTGTTTTTTGTTAAATCGCTACGCAAATTAAAATGTCCTTCAACACCGGCATACAACGCCACCTTGTTGAAAGTTTTGAATTGATACTCAACGCCGGGATTGAACGTGAATGATGAATTGGATGAAACAGTCTTGAGTTCCATATTTGTATTTGCACCTATTGCAATGGTTGAATACGCTGTCCCGCCTGTGCGAGTGTATCCGAGAACTGCACGAACAGCAATGTTATCCGTGACAAAGTAACGCGCTTTCAGCCCGTCAATCAGAGTGAAAACATTCTGGGCATTCCATGGACGGAAATAAACTTCAGTTCCGAAACTCCCTTTCTGTGCAAACGAAAATGCACTGACCGATAAAAATACTACAAGTAAAAGATTTTTCTTCATAATAGTAAAAATAATTAAGTTATTGGGTTTTTATTAGAAATAGAACACAAAAAACTGGTCTATTCGTGGAGATTAGGGGAATCGAACCCCTGACCTTTTGACTGCCAGTCAAACGCTCTAGCCAACTGAGCTAAACCCCCGAAAGTCGCGGCAAAGGTAATTCTTTTCTTTTGATTGCAAAACGATTTGATTAGTTTTTTATCATCGCCCACCGGCTGAACGTTGCAAGTTGCTATGAAATAAACAGTAACGTGCGAAAATTCTATTTAAAAACGGGATTTTATTTTTTCGGACTGTCTTTAATATTTCAGCGTAACACAAAAAAGAGAACTCCTAAAAAATGCTTATTTGTCGTTGGACTTCATTTTCAAAATGCTCATTTACACAAGTAAACTGCGCTTTTGAAAACTTGTCCGCCTAAAATAATCTAATTTTTAGAAGTCTCCAAAAGCAAAAGCGCGATTGGCTTTTGCTTTTGAGACTTTCAAAAAAGAGTTGTTTACAGCGTCACTTCCATTGTCCAGCCGAAAGTATCGGGTTCTTCGCCCCGCTGAATGGCTCGAAGTTTATTGTAGAGCAGCGTACATACGCGTCCCGGACTGCCATCGGGCGAGAAAATGTAGGACTTGTTATTATCCACGTCGTCGATGCGGGCAATGGGACTGATAACAGCGGCTGTTCCGCAGGCACCCGCCTCATCAAACTCAGACAACTCATCGATCGCAATAGGACGACGCTCAACCGTCATTCCCAATGATTCTGCCAGTTCCGATAGGCTACGGTTGGTGATGGAGGGCAGGATGGAACTTGATTGCGGTGTAACATAAGTGTTGCCCTTGATGGCAAAAAAGTTTGCCGCTCCACATTCGTCAATATATTTTTTCTCTTTCGGGTCGAGGTAAAACATGGATGAATAACCGTTGTCGTGCGCCGTTACCGTCGCTTTCATACCTGCTGCGTAGTTGCCGCCCACTTTGAGCATGCCGGTGCCAAGCGGTGCAGCGCGGTCATATTTGCGACTGAGCATAAAGGGCGTTGCCTGAAATCCTCCCTTAAAATAGGGACCAACAGGCGAAACAAAGACGATAAATTCGTAGTCAACAGCGGGCTTTACACCTACCAGAGGCGTTGTTGCGAAGAGTACCGGACGGATGTAGAGCGATGCGCTACTTCCATAGGGCGGGATAAACCGCTCGTTAAGTTTCACCGCCTGCAAAACGGCTTCTCTGAATGTGTCAACAGGCAATATCGGCATTTCGATTCCTTTACAAGAATCCTGCATCCGTTTCGCATTTTCATCAACACGGAAAATACGTACCTTGCCGTCCTTTCCGCGAAAGGCTTTCAGCCCTTCAAACGATTCTTGGGCATAATGCAACACCGCAGCAGCAATATTCAAATTGATCTGCATATCGCTGTGTGTCCGCAGTTCTCCCCATTTTCCGTCGGCATAAGTGCAACGTACGTTGTAGTCGGTCGGTATAAAACCAAAACCAAGATTGTTCCATTCAATAGTTTCTGTCATAAGATATGTTTTTTTGATATATAGATTTGATTACTTCTTCCGTCTTATTTTTCAGCGCCGCAAATGTACAACTTTTTAGCGGTTAACGGACAGTGTCGGCAAAGGAGCTGATTCTTTTTTTGAGACGCTATAAAAAGAGTTGTCAGTTGTCAGTTGTCAGAGTGTAGTTTTTTGCCCGTTAGGGCATAAATATCAATAGAAAAACAGAACACAGATGACACAGATTTAACAGATAAACGCCAGATTTCTATCTGTGAAAATCGTGTCTAATCTGC
>JAISXJ010000015.1 GCA_031270565.1 Prevotellaceae bacterium | reverse complement strand
CAGCATAGCCAATCCGCATACTGTCGCCATAACAAAAGATACGGTGTTTACCGCGTTCTTTGCAGTAGCGACAGCACAGGCGTATGATTTCTCTGCCGAAAACGAAGGCAAAACCATTTTCTACAATATCACCTCCTACGGCGAGCCAATGACGGCAGAGGTTATGTACGAAACCACAGCTTACAACAGCTACAGTGGCGCCGTTGTCATCCCTGCCACCGTTACCAATGAGGGAAATACCTACATAGTAGCGGCAATCGGCGCATCTGCTTTCAAGGGTTGCACCGGTTTGACTTCGGTAACGCTTCCCAATATACTCTCGTCCATTGGTGCAGATGCGTTCTCCGATTGCACAGGCTTGACGGTGCTGTATGCGTATATGGTTGTTCCGGTTACCGTAGAAAGTAGCGTTTTCTCGGGAGTATCAACCGGAATAGCCGTACACATCCCATGTGGCAGTACGGCAGCTTACCAAGCAGCAACAGGCTGGAGCGGGTTAACCACAAACTTCGTGGATGACCTGCCCCTGCCAACTGTTACCGTGCTAAGTGCAGACGTGGCTATGGGTAGCGTTGCCGTGACGCAGGTAAACACCTGTGGAAACGGCAATACGGCAATCATCGCGGCAATGCCCGTCTTTAAGTCCCGTTTCACGCAGTGGAGCGACGGCAACACCGACAATCCGCGCACCCTTGCCGTACCGAAAGATACGACACTCACAGCGCAGTTTGTAGCAGTGAGGTATGATTTCTACGCCATTAACGATGGTCACGAAATCTACTACAACGTGATTCCTGCCTCCTCTCCTCAGGCTGTAGAGGTAACGCATGCAACCGACTGGTACAACAGCTACAGCGGTGCAGTTGTCATTCCCGCTACCGTTACCAATTTGGGAGAAACCTATAATGTAACAACCATTGGAGAATATGCTTTTGTGAAAAGCAGCGACTTGACGGCGGTAACCATTCCGGAATCGGTGACAACCATAGGCTTTTATGGATTTCGAGAGAGCGGATTGACTTCGGTAACCATTCCCAGTTCGGTAGACTCTATCGGCACGAATACTTTTTCCAGTTGTAAAAGCTTGGAAACGGTAATCATCGGCAATGGCATAACGGCAATAACAACGAGTACTTTTGCCGGTTGCACTTCCCTGAAGTCGGTAACGCTTCCCAGCGGGTTAGTCTCCATAGGCAGAATGGCATTCACCGGTTGCACCGCTCTGTCTTCGCTAACGCTTCCAAGCACGGTGGAGACAATTGGAGATTATGCTTTCCAGAACTGCAGCGGCTTGACGGAACTACACGTGGATGCAACCACTCCGCCTGCAGCGGGTACTGATGCTTTTCGTAATGTGCCGGTAGGTATTCCCGTGTACATCCCCTGCGGTACTTTGGCAGCGTATCAAAGTGCAGCGCGGTGGAGTAGCTTCACGAATTTCATAGCCGACCCGCTTCCCGTTCTCTTCGTACAGAGTGCAAACGATGCTCAGGGTAGCGTCGCCGTTACGCAGATAAACACCTGCACCAACAACACGGCAATCATCGCCGCAACGCCCCTCTCCGGCTATCAGTTTGTGCAGTGGAACGACGGCAACACGGACAATCCACGCACTGTCACGGTAACGAAAGATACGACGTTCACAGCCACCTTTGACATTATCACCGGCATAGAGGGCACACCGGCTACCGCCCTTGCGCTCTATCCGAATCCCGTAAGAGATGAACTGTTTATTTCGGGTGTATCGGGAGATGCCAATGTGGAAATAACGGATTTGTCAGGGCGCACAATAGGGGTGAAAAATATTTCGCCCCTCCAAACCGGCGAGATAAGCATCAATGTATCGCATTTGGCAAAAGGTGTGTATTTCGTAAGAATCGGCAATGCAATAGGGAAGTTTGTGAAAGAATAACCCTAAACACAGAAAAGCCCCGCGAGGGGCTTTTCTTTTAGTTTATAGTTTTTAGAGTTTAGAGTGTAGTTATTGGCTACGCCGAACGTTGTTTCGTGTATTTGTGGCTAAATTATTTTTGAACACTGATACCGCAGATTAGACACGATTTTCACAGATAGAAATCTGGCGTTAATCTGTTAAATCTGTGTCATCTGTGTTCTGGTTTTTCTATTGATATTGAAGCCGTAACGGGCAAAAACGCCTTTTTTTTAGTTATTAGAGTTTAGAGTTTAGTTATTGGCTACGCCGAGGGTTGTTTCGTGTCATCTGTGTTCTATTTTTTATTTTTGAACACTGATACCGCAGATTAGACACGATTTTCACAGATAGAAATCTGGCGTTTATCTGTTAAATCTGTGTCATCTGTGTTCCGTTTTTCTATTGATATTTATGCCCTAACGGGCAAAAAACTAAACTCTACACTCTAAAAACTAAACTCTAAATTCTTTTCATAGCGCCTCAAAAAAAGACTTAACCGTAAAAAAATGCTGTACAGAAACAATATCCGGCGTAAAAATCCGTTTGAGCAACAAAAAAACATGACCGTTTTCGGCAAAAAAAGAAAATCCAATAAGATTTACACAATATAATTCGGAAACAAATGAAAAGCAAAGGCGTAGAAATATTTTTTTGTTATGGTATAACTCCATATAATTTATTACCTTTGCACCCGAAATATTGGCTGATATGATTTGCGTTATATTCATCCATATTTCATAACAAAATAAACAATAACCGTTTAACAAATTGTTTTTCTTAAAAGTATAACATTTTTAATTCACAACTTAATTATTTTTTAACATCACATTTCACTATGGAAACAAAAAAACAAAAATCAAGATCTAAAGGTGTTTCTGCCGCAATCATTATTCTCGGATGTGCGATTGTAGCCGGTTTATTCTTTTTCTACATTTGCGGCGACCCCAGCGGCTTCGACGAGAAAGGGCATCCGCTTCCCGGCAATCTCTTTGCTACTCTGTATCAGGGAGGTTACGTGATACCGTGTGTGATAACACTCCTTTTGACGGTATTGGTTCTTTCTGTGGAGCGTTTATTTGCTCTTGGCAGAGCCAGCGGTAAAGGTAACGTGGCTCAATTTGTTTTAAACGTAAAACGCCAACTGGATGCCGGTAATATTGACAGCGCACTTAAATTGTGTGACGAACAGAAAGGCTCTGTGGCAAATATCGTGAAATCAGCATTGATTCGTTATCAGGATGTTGACCAGCTTCCGGACGCTAACAATGCTGAAAAATCAGATATGATTCAGCATGAGATCGAAGAAGCCACCACGCTTGAGTTGCCCTATTTACAACAGAATCTTCCTGTGATTGCAACAATTTCTACTCTGGGAACATTATTCGGATTGTTAGGAACGGTGCTTGGTATGATCAAATCGTTTGGCGCTATGGGTCAGGAAGGCGCACCGGATTCAACCGCATTGGCAGTTGGTATCTCTGAGGCGCTTTTGAATACCGCTCTCGGTATCGCTACCGGCGCTTTGGCTATCATCACATATTCTTATTTTTCTGGTAGGGTAGAAAGCATGACCAACGCTGTGGACGAAATTGGGTTCGCAATAGGTCAGACTTATGTTGATAAACACGGCGGACTGTCGAAATAATCGCCGGAATCAACCAATCAATGGAATTCAGCAACAAGCGAATTCCTTTACTCTAACATGTAAAAAATAAGAATAAAAATGGGAAAAGTTAAAGCCAAAAAACAGAACACATTCATCGACATGACTGCGATGAGTGATGTTACTGTACTCTTGCTAACCTTTTTTATGCTTACCGCTACATTTCTTCCCAAAGAGCCTGTGCAGGTTTTAACCCCTGCGTCGGTGTCGGAGGTGAAGGTGCCGGAATATAATACGATGACAATACTGATTACTCCCAAAGGGCAGGTTTTTCTAAATCTTGACCGACCCGACATTAAGGTTGCAGTATTGGATTCGATGGGGCGAGATTACGGAATGACATTTACCGACCGTCAGAAACGTGCATTCATAGAGGATTCTCATATCGGCGTGCCTATGGGGCAGATGTCGGTTTATCTGAATAAACATCAGATGTCCAGAAATGATGACATTCGGCAAATGGGTATTCCCACCGACAGCATCAATAATCAGTTGGCGCGATGGGTAACGTATGCACGCCGGGCAAGCGGTAAGGAGATGAGAATTGCTATCAAGTCCGACCAAATCACACCCTATCCACTGGTAAGCGGAGTGATAAAAACGCTGGTCGAACTCAAAGAGAATCGCTATAGTTTGATAACCACGCTAAGGGCAATGCCTTCAGGATTGTAACCGTTCATTTGCTCCGAAAAAAGCATTTGGAACGGACGTAGCACTTAACTAAATAAAAAGTAAACATTATGGCAGAAATACAACAATCAGGTGGCGAAGCAAAAAAGGGCAAACCTAAAAAACAGTTGTTGCGGGTGGACTTTACGCCAATGGTGGATATGAACATGTTGCTGATTACATTCTTCATGTTCTGTACCACCCTGAGTAAACCGCAGGTGATGGATATTGCAATGCCTGCTGATGAAAAAATTACGCGGGACGAAGACCGTCCCGATGTAAAGGATTCTCAGACCATCACGCTTATACTTGGAGAGAATGATACAGTCTTCTATTACGATGGCGCTCCCAAATTTGACGACTATACCTCTCTCAAAGTAACCAACTACTCTCCGGAAGGCTTGCGTGCTTATCTGTTGCAACGCAATCAGTTCATTGTTGATGAAATGCGCGAGTTGCGGAAAGAAAAGCTGGAAAACAAACGGATGACCGATGAGGAGTTTAAACAGCGCTCAAAGGAAATTAAGGATAATAAGGCACATCGCAAGGTGGTAATTATCAAGCCTACCGACGAGTCAAACTACAAAAATCTGGTGGATGCGCTGGACGAGATGCAAATTTGCAGCATCGACGTTTACGCCATTGCCGGCATGACGGAAGGAGACAGGTTTCTCTTGAACAATTACGCTACACGAGGGGAATACGGCAAAAATGCCGTGCAACCAAAAAAATAATCACATTCTAAAAGACGGAAATTATGGGAAAAGATATTAAATTAAATTCGTCCGAATGGTGTGATGTCGTTTTCGAGGGCAAAAACCAGCGGTATGGAGCCTATCGTCTTCGCCGTTCATCTTCGAAAAGGCATATTGTGGCGTTTCTGGTTATATTGGCAGTCGTGATTGTCATTGCCTTGCTGCCTGCTTTAATCAGTGCGGTGGAGGCGCTCATCCCTGCCCGGACGGCAGGAGTGGAGGAAACTTACACGATGACCGACGTTAACCAAACTCCCGAAGAAAATCTTGTGGAGGAAGCTATTAAGAAGGTCGAGGAAACGCCTCCGCCCGAACTTAAATCAACCGTTCAGTTTGTTGTGCCGAAAATTCGTCCCGATGACGAGGTGGACGATAATCAGGAAATGAAGTCTCAGACTGACTTGCAGGAGACGCAAATTCAAATTTCGGTTGCCGACATCAAAGGAAAGGACGATGATACGGGTGTGGATATTGCGACACTTCGCGAACACGAGGCAATCACAGAAGCCAGAAAGACCGAAATATTCCGAAAGGTAGAGCAGATGCCCGCTTTCCCCGGAGGCGAGGCTGAAATGTATGCCTATCTGAGAAAAAACCTCATCTATCCTGTGATGGCACAGGAGGCTGGAATACAAGGACGTGTTACAGTGCAATTTGTGATAACGCCCGAAGGCGATGTCTCCAAAGTAGAGGTTATTGGTCCATTGCATCCTTCATGCGACAGAGAAGCCATAAGGCTGATAAGCAGCATGCCAAAATGGACGCCGGGACGTCAACAGGGACGTGCAGTGTATGTTTATTACTCCATTCCTGTTGTATTCCGTTTAGAATAATATCCGACGGAACAGTATGAAAATCAATTAAAAGATAAGGAATGTCGCTTTATGCGGCTTCCTTTCTTTTGCTGACTGTGAAAACGGTTGTAAAAATTCCACAAAAACAGAATCGTATATGAAGCATTTTCCTTGGAAATTAATCATTAGCGCACTGATGGTGTTCATCTATCTGGCAATGGGTATATTGCTGGTTTTTACGCAATTGTTCGACATTGCCTTTACTTTTCGCGTCATATTGGGCGTGGTTTTTGTCGCTTATGGCATTTTTCGTGCATACCGGCTGTTTCGCCAGCTATAACATTATCGGAACTCCACTATGCGGTATGGAAATTTAATAACAGTCTGTTGTGTTCTGGCAAGTATGGCGCTCTTCAGCGGTTGTGACCGCAGAGTGGTAACCCGCACGGATACTCCTGTTTCGGGCAAAGCGGTGGTAGCCGTTGACGAATGTTTAGCGCCAATAATCAACGAAGAAATAAATGCTTTTCAAGGATTGAATCCCGAAGCATCCATTGTGCCAATTTATACTACCGAGAAAGAAGCCATTGATTTATTGGTGAATGACAGTGTCCGCATGGCAGTTACTACACGCGCACTCTCCGACAACGAGAAACTGATTATCAAGAATCGCAAGTTACGCCTGCGTTTCCAGGTGATTGCTATTGACGGAATTGCGCTGATTGTGAACAAAGAAAATCGAGACACCCTGCTGAGCGCCGGTCAATTAAAGCAGATAATGCTTGGGGAAATCACTTCGTGGAAACAGATTGACCCGACATCCACGCGGGGCAACATTACGGTGGTGTTTGACAGTCCGAACTCCAGCACTGTGCGTTATATCAGCGATTCGCTCTGTTTAGGACAAACCTTGTCCGACCGGGTACGCGCCATTGGGCAGGACACCGTTACGTCGGTGAAAACAGAGGCTGCCAATCAGAAAGTTATTGAATATGTAGTGGGTCATCCTGACGCGCTGGGCATTATCGGAGTGAATTGGATTAGCAGTCAAAACGATACGGCAAACTTTGGTTTTATTGACAAGATACGTGTTGTAGCTCTCAGTCGCGCTGATGAAGCAACCACCGAAAACAGTTATCTGCCTTATGCGGGACGCATTGCTCTGGGGGATTATCCCCTCACACGCAATGTCTATATGCTTTTAACGGACGTTAGCGGTGGACTGCCGTCAGGGTTCGTGGCTTTCGTGGCGGGAGAAAAAGGACAACGCATTATTCTCAAAGCAGGGTTACGTCCGCAGACTGTCCCTACCAGAGTTATACAGGTGCGGCAAACACTGGAAAAATAATATAGATATTCACATTATTAACACAAAAAATAATTACGTATGAACATTAAACAACTATTCATCGGAGCCATCATCTCAACAGTGAGTTTAACTGCGATGGCACAATCAAATCTCGGTGTCGATTATTTCTCGTTAGGGGAATACATTCTGTCCAAGAATTATTTTACGCAAACATTGCAGCAAAATCCTGCCGAGAGCTATTATTATCTCGGTGAGATTGCTTTCAAGGAAGGACATCTCGACGAGGCAAGAGACAACTACGAACGCTCGCTGGCAGCCAATCCCGAATCATTGGCTACCGTTGGGTTGGCAAAACTGCAGCTTCAAAGCAACCCTGCCGAAGCTATTCAAGCGATGAACAACTATCAGAAGAAATATAAAAAAGACATAAAAGTCATTTTAGCCATTGCACAAGCCTATTATGACAATGATATGCCTGTGGAAGGCGCGAAAAAAGTGGCGGAAGCGCGTAAGGTGAACAAGCAGTCTCCCCTGATTTTCGTCTTTGAGGGCGACCGTCTCGAAAAGGAACAGAAATTTGGCGAAGCGGCTACCCAGTATGATCAAGCCATCCTTTTTGACGGACTTTGCCTGATTGCCTATATCAAAGGCGCATTAGTTTATGCCAATTACACAGGAGACGCCACTTTGCCGGTTGAATATCTTAACAAAGTCATTCAGCTTGATGCGTCATACATAATTGCCCATAAATATCTTGGTAAAGTTTACACACGCACCGGATTTTATCTCAAAGCCATTGATGCGTATAAAGTTTATTTTGATGCAGGTAACCATTCACTCGAAGATATCACCCTTTATGCTTCTGCAAATTATTTCGGCAAGGTGTACGATGAGGCGCTTCACGCAATTGGTCTTGGACTGCAACAGGATGTCAATCATTTTGTCCTGAACCGTCTGAAGATGTACTGTTATCACGACATGGCGGATTATGGAAACGGGCTGGCGGCAGGCGAATATTTCTTCGGCATTACCCGTCCCGACACGGCAAAATACCTTGTGCGCGACCACGAATATTATTCCGATATCCTCTTTCACGTTGGTCTTAAGGCAGACGGTGTCGCGGAGTTGAACAAGGCTTGGCAATTGCAGACGAACAAACAGGACGCCTCTAAACGTTATGCGGCTCTCTGTGCCGGTGTGGAGAGGTATGCCGATGCCATTGATTTTCTGGAACGGTATTTTGAAACCATTGGTATAGATGCTACGCTTGAAGATAATCTTCTGCTGGGACGTTATTATTATATGGCTGGCGCCGAGAATATCAAGGACTCCGTTCTTGCCGTTCAAGAGTTGAGCAAAAATTATCTGTTAAAGGCTGATTCGGTGTTTGCAACGATTGCCACCACGTTACCCGATAATTTTATGGGTTATTTCTGGCGGGCGCGCTCCAACTCGTCGCTTGACCCGGAGACCACTGCGGGCTTGGCAAAACCGTTCTATGAAAAGACCATTGAGGTGATTTTGGCGCAAGATCCAACCAGAACACGCGAACTGACGGAGGCTTATAGCTACTTGAGCTATTATCACTATCTGCAATATTATGCCCATAAAAATAATGAGGATAAACTCAAAGTGAAAGAATATGCCGAGAGAATTTTGGAGATAGATCCGAACAATCAGACCGGTAAAACGTTACTTGATTTTGCCATAAAATAAAAAACAGGCAGTTACCGTATAAAACGCTTCGGATATTCTCTGAAGCGTTTTTTTTATGCAATGCCCTTACCTGGCATCAGGTTGGTTATTGTGTTTGATTTACATTGAAATAAATTTCGTGTAAATTGGCGCTGTCATTTAAAAAGATTATAAGAAATATCTCTGTCAAACACGTCAACGCCCTCACTTTTCTTGATACGCTTCACTGCAATGGCGGTGAACGGCAGAATCACGATTTCGTAAAGTGTTTTTATAATGGTTTCGGTGATAATAATTTTTATCACCGTCTCAAAAGGAATAACGCCACAAAATCCAAGCGCTGTAAACAGAAATGTGTCGGCAAGTTCTCCGAACAGGGTGGATATGATGGCGCGTACACCGAAATAACGTCCATGATACCGCACTTTCATCTTACTCATTATGGAGGCATTAATAAACGACCCCGTCAGAAATGCCAGCAGACTTGCCATTGCAATACGCGGTGTCTGGGCTAAGACAGAGGCGTATGCCGGTTGCATACCTGTCCAGTGGGGGGATGGCGGCAAAATCACTGAAATTTGAAACAGCAGAATAACCAGAAAATTGGCTGCGAAAGCTGTCCAGATAACAAATCGCGTCGCCCGATAACCCCAAACCTCTGCAATGCAGTCATTAATGATATACGCGATGGGAAAAACCAGTAATCCGGCAGTGGAGGGGAACGTCAGTCCTGCCAAATGAATATCAAACTGCTTTACAGCCAAAATGTTTGATACGACCAGACAGACGCTGCACAGAACTCCCAGAATTAGAAAGGTAGCAGAAAACTTTTGTTTGTTCATACTCTTGTTTTTTACGTGGTTGACCAAGCACACGCCCTGTTTCGCTATGGAAACAGAGGGTAAATATTCTGGGGGCAAAGATACGCCTTTTTTAGTTATTAGAGTTTAGTTTGTAGTGGATAATGTGTCCTGTGTCATGTCCTGAAAGGACATTTTTTATTCATTATTCACTATTCGTTATTCACTAAAAAACTACACTCTACTAACTAAAAACTAAAAAAGCCCCCATTGCTGGAAGCTTTTCTTTTGTCTCGGCGGAGGCTCTTATTATTTCACGCACCGCACACTTAAACCGCTCGCACGGTAATTATTGTTGTGCGGGTACACGAAGTTCTTGGTGATGTACGCAGAATGAATGCGGCTGTCGCTAACTGTACTGCTCAAGTAGACCCCGATGTTGCCGAGATCGGAGAACGTACCAATGTCCGCAGCGCGGTACCCTGCGGCAGGAAGGAATAAGACAGGTTCGGGAGCAGCAGTTTCAAACAGATCAGCTACACCACCGGTGTAGCTGACATCAGCAGCATCCCAGTCAGCTTTTTTATAAACAGCGTAACCACCTAACGCGCCTTGAGAACTACCCCAACTATCACTTACTTTTCCACCTGCTACCGGTACCCAGGTCAAGGGGGCGCTATTGGCGCTGGAGTTAGCCTGACCGGTAGCAGTCATCGTAATGTCGCCAGTGGCAGAACTCGGATTGCTGTCGTAATTACAAAGTCGTTCCCATTCGTCCTGAGTTGGAACGCGCCAGCCGGCGCCCATTGAGACACAGGGATTATTCTCAGGAATTGCCCAGTCTGTGTTTTGATAGTATTTACCGTCAGTATGAAGAACGCCGCCTTGATTATCAGTTTGTCCAACCAAGCCCTCGCCGTTACCCCAAAGCTCATCCATTTGTGGAGAGCGCCAATCGAAATCATAGGATGAGTTAGTTTTAATAAAATGTCCGTATTTGCCGGTTGCAGTATTTGCCACCTGTCCGGTGGTAACGTCTAAGTCAGCGCCTGAAAGCGCTCCCTGATTTGTTGCATTTCCATCACCACCATAAGCAGCGGTAGCCCGTTTTTCGTGTCCGTCAGCTCTACGTCCCCACTGGTAGAGGTCGCCGATAACAGTTGCATCAGTAGTGGAAGGATTACAGGTTGCCAGATATTCAATCTGTTTCTTGGGCGTGTTGTAAGTAGGGTCAGCGCCAAGATTGTAAGGGGCAAAAGTTAAGGTTATAGCTTGTTCAGACTTGCCGATTTTGTTCCATTGATTACCGTTCCAGACATAAATGCCTTTACCAAACTTGGCAACACCGGCAAGTTGAGACGCTATCTGCAAGCCTTCATAAGTGTTGTAAACGATAGCGCCGGTGAGTTTTGCCTTTACCTCGTCAGTTACATCGTCGGGGATGTTGATACCGGGAAAACCGACAGGAATCTTGCCTAAATCGGTAATACTTACGTTAGACAATTGCAACCCACCTTTGGTCGTGCTGTTCAAATCCAGAATAGCGCCTGCCTTAGGCGCATCGCTACCGCCAATAGTTACCTGCGCCGCAGAAAAGGAAGCGACGCTTAGAAATGCTGCTGTAAGTGCAGCGAAAAGAAAAAGATTAGTTTTCATATAAAACACGTTTTAAATTAATTAATTGATATGGTAAGTTGTTAGTTATCAGTTATCAGTTTTTAGCGCCCTTGTGTTCTTTTGTGTATTCCTTGCGTCTTTGTGGTAAAAATATTAAACCGCAAAGAACGCAAAGGTTTTTCGCAGGGGGCGCAATAAAAAACAAAACGGCACCCCTCCCGAAGATTTCGGAAAGTTGCCGTTATATATGTATATGGCAAGAAAACGCAAAGAAACTTCGCGCTGTTAACTGTCAAATGAAAAAAGTCTGAGAAATCGTTAATCCCTTGAATACAAGGAGTTAAGGCGAATACAGGGGGGGGGGCTTTTGTAACGAGCTTACTTTTAGACGATTAAACCGTCTAATCTGAAAAAATGGTAAATATG
>JAISXJ010000140.1 GCA_031270565.1 Prevotellaceae bacterium | reverse complement strand
GTATCTGCCGCCCTGTCCGACACACTTTTTCTGTCTTCTTTCGGCGTAACACCTCATACGGCAATGACGCTCTTTATTCCAAACACGTACGAGGTGTACTGGACAATTTCTCTTGAGGCGCTTTTTGAACGCATGCAAAAGGAGTATCGCCGTTTCTGGCGTCAGGAACGTCTGGACAATGCTGCAAAAATCGGTTTAACGCCAACGGAAGTAACCATTTTAGCCTCCATTGTGGAGGAAGAAACCAATAAAGCCGTCGAAAAACCTGTCGTGGCAGGACTTTATTTAAACCGTCTGCGCAAAGGGATGCTGCTGCAATCCGACCCGACGGCAAAATTTGCTTCAGGCACATTTGAACTTACTCAGATACTGTTTTCGCACACGGCAATTGATTCGCCGTACAATACTTACAGGTATGCGGGGTTACCTCCGGGACCTATCCGGATGCCAAGCATCGAAAGTATTGATGCTGTTCTGCATCACACGCCACATAACTATATTTTTATGTGTGCCAAAGAAACACTTAACGGCGAACACTATTTTACGGCATCTCTTGCCGAACACAATCGTTATGCGGCAAAATATCATGCCGCCGTCAGACGGTGGAAAGCCACAAAAAACAAGTAATTTTTGAACTTTATAAACAAAAAAACTATGCATAGACAATTGACAATAGCTCTCGTAGCACACGATCAGCGCAAGGCTGATATGGTAGAATGGGCGGTGTACAACGCCGATTTTCTATCAAATCATCACATTGTTTGTACCGGTACGACGGGCAGTCTCATTAAAGAGGCTTTGAGAAAGGCTGGTTTCGAGGCGGATATACAGTGTATGCACTCCGGACCTCTTGGCGGCGACGCTGAAATAGCGGCTATGGTAGTTCGCAAGCAGATTGATTTGGCAATTTTTCTCATCGACGACCTGAGTGCGCAACCCCACGAAGCCGATATACAAATGTTGCTCAGACAATGCCGCCTGCACAATATCCCCATTGCCTGCAATCGCTATTCGGCAGACCTGATGATAACAAGCGCCCTCTGGGATGTTGATTCCTATATTCCGTCGGAGCCGCGCTATGTAACCTTTGAACGGTAATAAATATTTTTTTTTAATTGAATAATGTAACTCAACAGAGTATTAACCTTTTTATTTGGAACACAGTATGAAAATTTTAGTTGCAACAGAAAAGCCTTTTGCCAAAGCGGCAGTTGAAGGTATTCGCAGGATTGTGGAAAGTGCAAACGGCGAATTGATTTTATTGGAGAAATACACCGATGTATCGCAATTGTATGCCGCCGTCGAACATGTTGATGCCTTAATCGTGCGTTCGGACAAGGTAACACGGGAAGTGATTGCGCATGCCAAAAACCTGAAGATAGTGGTGCGTGCAGGGGCGGGATTTGATAATCTTGACCTGAATGCCTGCACCGAACGCGGGATTGTGGCAATGAATACACCCGGACAAAATTCCAATGCCGTAGCCGAACTGGCTATCGGGATGATGGTATTTATGGCGCGTAACAGTTTTCAATCGGGGACGGGAACGGAACTGAAAGGGAAAACGCTGGGTATTCACGCTTACGGTCACGTAGGCAGTTTGGTCGGCAAACTGGCAAAAGCTTTTGGGATGGAAGTATTGGCTTTCGACCCGTTTGTGCCGGAAGAGAAAATGCATGCCGACGGGATATTGTCTGTCAAAAGCGCGGCAGAACTCTACAACCGCTCAAATTATGTTTCTTTGCATATTCCGGCAACGGAACAGACAAAAAAATCAATCAACTACGACTTGTTGAATACAATGCCTATCGGAGCCTGTCTGGTGAATACCGCTCGCAAGGAGGTTATCGACGAAGAGGGGCTGAAACGGCTGCTTGCAGATCGTCCCGATTTCAAATATATCACTGACATTGCCCCAGATTCGCCGGAGGATTTCAAGGTGTTCGGTACACGCTTTTTCGCTACACCCAAGAAAATGGGCGCCGAAACGGCAGAAGCCAACATCAATGCCGGACTGGCTGCTGCTGTACAGTCGGTGGAATTTCTGACGCAGGGAATTGACAGATTCCGCGTTAACTGATCGCCATTCTTTATTACGAATGACTGACTTTGTCGGTTATTTGTCATTAATACATTGTTGCTATGTCCCTCTCTCCATCCGTAATCAAAGGGTTCTCCACCTATTTGAAGTTGGAGAGAGGGCTTGCTGTTCATACCGTTGAGAGCTATCTGCATGATTTGCGGTTATTCGACACATTTCTTGATGATCGGGAGATGGATTTCCGCAGGGTAGAGCTTCACATGCTACAGGATTTTATTCGGACAGTTGCCGAACTGGGGTTGCAGGCACGCTCACAGGCGCGGGTGGTGTCGGGAATTAAGGCGTTCTATAAGTTTGCGCTGACCGAAAAATTAATTGCCGTCAATCCCACCGAATTGCTGGAACTGCCGCAACTGCCGCGACATCTTCCCGAAATACTGTCTCTGAAAGAAATTGACGCCATTCTGGCGGCAATCGACCGGTCGAAGCCGGAAGGACAGCGCAACGTGGCAATTATTGAGATTCTTTATGGTTCGGGCGTGCGCGTATCGGAACTTGTCGGGCTGAAACTCTCCAACATCTCTTTTGAACAGCAATATATGAAAGTGGACGGCAAAGGCAGCAAACAGCGTCTTGTGCCGCTTTCGTCGCGGTCGATGGAAGCCATCCGTCTCTGGCTGACAGACAGAAACTGTCTCGATATTAAACCTAAACAGGAAGATTTCCTGTTTCTCAACAGACGCGGTTCGCAACTCACACGCGAAATGATTTTTACTATTGTCCGGCAGTTAGCTTTGGCGGCTGGCATCAAAAAAAATGTCAGTCCGCACACGTTTCGGCACGCTTTTGCGACACATTTGCTGGAAGGTGGGGCGAATCTGCGTGCCATTCAGCAGATGCTCGGACACGAAAGCATTACCACCACTGAGATTTACACCCACATTGATGTCGAATATCTGCGTGCCGAAATCTTGACAAAACACCCGCGAAACCGATAAGCCGGACGCAGTAGAGACGCAATTTTTCGCGTCTTAGAGCCACGAGTTTTCACTTTTCAGAACCAAGAAAAGCGCTGCTTTCTAACATAGAAACTCTCCATTCGGACAAGGAAGTACCAAAACAGGACAAACTTCTATACAAAAATGTGCAATTATTTGGCTGATTTTCTCTATCGGCGGTACAAGGTACGGGGCGGGCGTGCCAAGAGGCGGCGCGGGTGGAAAGATTTTTACAAAATCTTCATCGCAATCACCGCACACGCCTCCGCATCTGCCAATGCGTGGTGATGGTTTGTCAAATCGTAACTGCAAAGCGCTGATATTGTGTGTAATTGGTGGTTTTCGCAATCAATGCCTTTTTTGAACATGCGGCGAGCGGCTTGGCAAGTGCAATGAAACTTGTAATCGGGATAATTCATTCCGTAACAGCGGTGCGTGGCTCGCAGGCAACCCTCGTCAAACGGGCTGTTGTGCGCCACAAGCGGCAAGCCGGCAATGTGTGGCGCAATTTCACGCCAAACATCAGGAAAGACAGGCGCGTTGTCTGTGTCTTCGATGGTCAAACCGTGAATTTCGGTATTTTTCCAGTGATACCAATTGGGTTCGGGTTGAATAAGGCGGTAAATTTTTTCCGTTATTTTTCCCTTACGCACAATTACCACACCTACCGAACAAACGCTGGTGCGGTGTCCGTTGGCGGTTTCAAAATCTATGGCTGCAAAATCTGTCATTTTTTTAATTTTTCTGCAAAATTACAAGTTTATTGCGCCAAAATACGGCACGATTCAATTTTTCTTTCAATATTTCCCCAACGCTTTCTCATATATCCCCTTCAGCTCGTCAATTAAACTTTGCGGTTGAATGACTTCTACGGCTTTTCCATACGATAGCAGTTCCTGCACAAAGTCGAAAGTGATAAAAATTTTTAGCGAAATGCGAAGTTCTTTTTCATTATCAATCAGAATTTGCTGTGTGTGATGCAGTGGCAAACTCTTGATATACTGTCCCTGAAACGGCTCAAAAGAGAGAATTACTTCGCTCGACTCGGCGGCGTTGGGAGAAATTATGCCAAAGCAATATCGCAATCGTTCGGCGAGATTGAAGTTGGCTGGCGGCAGAAATGTTTCAGCAGAAATTTGCAAATTCGACATTCGGTCAAGCCCGTAGCAAACGATATTTTTGTGCATAATGGTTTCTGCCCACAGATACCAGCGATACTTAAACTCTTTGATTGACATTGGATTAACTGTTTTTGTTTCTGCATTGTCAGCATAAAATTTTTGGTAATCAAACGAACTTTGCAGGTGATTGTTGATAGCATGCAGCTAGCCGTACAGTTGTTCTGTGCCTGCGCTTTGGCGGCTGTCCAAGAAAATTGCGTTTTGTTGCCGCTCTTTGATTTTCAGTGCATTGAAAACATCAAGAGCTTCGAGGCGGCGGTTTTGCAATTCTTCCGAAAAATCGTCTTCGATAAAATACGCTCGCGCCGAAAAATCGTACTTGATATAAATGCCGTAAATCTCTCCGATTTCGGCTATATCGCGCACAAAAGTCCGCTTGGAAATGCT
>JAISXJ010000138.1 GCA_031270565.1 Prevotellaceae bacterium | reverse complement strand
TAATTAAAAAACGACTGGGACACCCAAAATGGTGTCCCAAAAAATCATAATGCCTGATTATAAATGCTTTACAAAATAGACTCGCCGAATTTAATGAAAAGCGACGAAGTCAGGAGAGGCTCTGCACCGTCATGGTAAGCGGTTGCTGCACTCCATACATCTGTTCTGTATATAGCGTAACCGCTACGGTCGCCGCCCCCTATATTCCAAGGGCCTTTATATGCCAGACCATCCTTAACGCGAACCCAGGTCAGAGGAGCGTTTGCGCTGTTCAAAGTGCTAAGAGATTTATAGTCCTCTGTTGAAGTATTGATAGTAAAAGAACCGCCAACAGTTTGAGGAGCGCCGCAACCGTAATCACCAAGCCGCTCCCATTCATCCTGAGTAGGCACACGCCAGCCGGAAGGGCAGGGGTTATTCTGAGGTATTGCCCAGTCTGTGTTTTGATAGTATTCTCCGTTGTAAAGAACACCTCCTTTATCAGTCGTGCCGTCAGCATTTAATTCCTCGCCGTTACCCCAAAGAGTGGCGTCTTGGGGATTACTCCAATCATTATTATTAACATCAGACACAGAAATAAACTGTCCTTGACCTTTTCCAGCTATCGGCTGACCATTACCATCCACATCACCAGGCATAGTAAGAGGTCCTGAATAAATTAGACTGGTACGTTTTTCGTGTCCGTCTCTGAAACGTCCCCACTGGTAGAGATCGCCGTAAACAGTGGCGTCAGTAGCGCTAATGGTAGGTACTAAAGCCAAATACTTTATCTGCTGTTTGGCAGGAGAAAGGTCGGGATAGAGCCTATTAAGTTCTGCTACGTCTGCGCCAAGATTGTAAGCCATAAAAGTAATAGTAGGTGCAATAGACGAGCACGTTGGCGCAGGAACGGTTGTGTAAGGAACATACGGCTCACCTACCGGCTGCCAGTTGTCTCCGTCCCAGACAAAAACGCCAAATCCAAAATCGACATTGGTGTTGTAAATAATTGTACCTGCAAGGGCAATGTTTTCATCCTGTTCACTCGCAATACCAACCAATTGACCGGCAGGAATATGTGTCAGTTTGTCTAAATCGATATGCGGGAGTAACAGCCCGCCTTTGGTGGCGCTGTTCAAGTCAAGGATAGTTCCTGCTTTGGGCGGGTTGCCGCCTCCAATAGTTACCTGCGCCGCAGCATAATGAGCGACGCTTAAAAATGCTGCTGTAAGTGCAGCGAAAAGAACAAGATTAGTTTTCATAACAGTAATATTTAAATTGTGAATCAAATAATAATCGTTGTTTTGTTTTTATTTCTCTGTGCCTCTCTGTGTGTTCTCTGTGTAACTCTGTGTAATAAAACAGACAGCGGCAACCCTCCAGAAGCTTCCGGAAGATTGCCATTATAGATATGTACAGTGAACTGACGCAAAGAAACTTCGCGCTTTTAACTGTCAAATGGAAAAAGTTTGATAAATTGTTAAACCCTTGAATACAAGGAGTTAAGCTGAATACGGGGGGGGGCTTTTGTAACGAACTTACTTTTAGCCGATTGAATCGTCTAATCTGAAAAAGTGGTAAATATGGAACCCCAGATGTAAGCATCGCTTTGAGTTGATTTTAGATGTTTATAAGAACGGGGCAAAGATAGTACTTTTTTAGTGAATAACGAACAATGAAAAATGAAAAATATTTTTTCGGGCTTTTATTTCTCTGTGTCTCTCTGTGTATTCTCTGTATAACTCCGTGCAATAATAAAACTTGGTAACTCTCGCTGCTGAATTTCACAGAGAAGCACAGGACTTGTCCCGCCAAAGCGGGAGGTTTCACAGAGCTACACAGAGATTTGTCCCTGCGGAACAGCATTATTCGTTATTCACTATTCACTATTCGTTATTAACTATATTATAGCGCCTCAAAAAAAGAATTAACCGAATGTACGTTTGTGTGTAATTGAAATTTTTATGCTAACTTTGCCCCGCTGAAGAAAAGGCTTTTTTAGTTGATCATTTTAAATAATACACGATAAATATGTTACACATTACAGATTCTAATTTTGAGAATATTATCGCTTCCAACACCGTAACGGTGATAGATTTCAGTGCAACATGGTGCGGACCGTGCCGCAAGGTAACACCCATTGTGGAGGAGCTTGCAGAAACGTACAGCGGACAGGTGGCTATCGGAAAAGTTGACGTGGATGAAAGTCCCAATATTACCGAGATGTTCAGTATTCGCAACGTGCCAACCATTCTCTTTTTCAAGAACGGAGAACTGCAAGCCGACAAGGTGGTAGGCGCTATCGACCATCTGTCGCTGGATGCCAAAATAAAGGCGCTGCTCTAAGGAGTTGCAGAAAAGCATCATAAAACAAGCCCCCTTACGGAGGCTTGTTATTTTTGTCTGAACGGCGCTTTTTTTGCCGTTAATCAACAGGGGGCTTCTTATCACTGTACTATCAGCCTGCCGTAATACATCTCATGCTTGCCGGTGGTGATGCGTATCAGATAAACGCCATTCTGGTCGAAGCCTGTCAGGCTAACAGGATAGACGTTCGGCTCAAAGATTCTTATCAGTTCGCCAACGCTGCTAAATATCTCCACCGTTAAACCGTTGCGTTCTGCGGCAGAGAAATCGGCTTCTATCCATACCTCGTCGCCACGTGCAATCGGATTCGGCAGCAGATTGAACGCAAGCGTACCGGTGAACGGAATATCTACACCTATTGACACAGTCAGCGTATGCGTGCTGTCGCAACCGGCAGCGGTTTTCCCGTGGAAAACGAGATGATGATTACCTATAGCGCCTACGGCAATCTCCTGACCATTCCATGTGAACGGCAAGTCACTTGGACTGATTGTAACGGAACTGCTTACTGCAACGGGCTGAGCAATTGAGAGCGTCAGAAGCACCGTTGAATCGCAACCGATTGTTGAAACCACGTTGCGGCGGTAAACGCCCGCCTTAGACACATTAACAAACCCGTTTCCCGTGTAAGTTTCACCCACACAAACCGTCTCGTTGAGATTATATACTTTGTTTTCTCCAACGGTCAACTCCAGCGTCAACTGCAAATATGCTCCCTCAGACAATTTCCTTATTTGAGAATAAGAAGTCTGCCCTGCGTTCAATTCCGTTGCCGGAATATCAAACCCACTATTGCTGTAATCATAACCCACACAGGTTTCATCCTTTAACAGAGAGTTTGAAAGCGTTGCAATTTCCACATTTCCAATATGCAGGTCATTGTCTCCGTTGGCCACCGTTGATTCGGCATAGAAAGCGAGACGAATATTCTTCCCTTTGTAAGCCGACAAATCGACTTGCACCTGCGTTGCCTTATTGGAAAGCATGTTCAGAGCATAATCACTTCCGGAAAGGTTATTGTTATCCCAGACAGTGGCATTGGCAGCGCTCCATGTGCTGCCCGCATCTGCGGAGACGATAACCATAAACCTGTCATCAGGCTGACCGGTCGGGTTATCCACAGGGTTGCCATTACCGTTATCCGTTAAAGCTATGTCAAAAAGTAACAGAGTGGTTGTGTCCAGCTCAATGACCGGCGAGATAAGCCACCAGTTCATTATCTTGTAGAAATTGACCTTTGTGTGATTTCCCGAAATGCCATCGTTGCTTGTAGTACGTCCCCAGCCCGCTCCTGCAGGTACAAGACTGCCGCCTCCAAAGACATTTTCTGCCAGCCCACTATATCTCTCCCAGCATACGGGCGGGAATGTGATGCTGCTGAAAGTCTCTTTAAAGGGAATCGAACTTGAAGGACAGGAGGACGTAAAAGAAGCCTCAGTCGACCAGAGATTGTCACTCTCGCACTGATTCTGTACGTAATAATAATATGTCTGCGACGGCAGCAATCCTTTTACAACAACGGGACGAGTGGTTACAAGCGTGTCTGCCACGTCCGCCGTTCCCGTTTGCGGATTGATGCGGGACGTAGAGACAAGCACACGCCATCTGTTGACGGGCAAGTTGCCCGGCTCCCAGTCAATCGTTACCGAATCGCCCACTACGGAAGCCGTTAAACCTGTCGGTATTGCACAGGTAATTGTCTGTTCGGTGCGAATGTTTGCCGGACCGCGCCATTCGCTCACACCGTCTTCGCGACAATCAGACTGTACATAAACATCGTAATCCGATGCAGGAGTCAGATTCGTTAACGAATAATCGGAATCTATTATTCCTGCGACAAGCGTACCTTCTGTTTCGGGATTAAAGCCGGAAGCGCCAATCTTCAGATTCCATTCCACTTCCGCCCCAACGGGAACAAATGTTATATCCGCCGAGGTGTCGGTGATGCGGCTTGCCGAAATGGCAGACGGTCTGATGCAGGCGGGAATGACTTTCACCGAAACATTATCAATATATATGGCATTTGCGTCACTCTGCTGTGAACGGAACGCCAGACGCCTGCCTGTACCGCTGTAGCCATTCAGGAAGATTTCAAACTCCTGCCACGTATTGGTTGCATCGGGCGACACGGTTGTTATCGAATCAAAGGTGGAAACATCAGTCGGGTCGGTCAGTACGCCGACGGTGATGTTATTTTCCAACTGCGTTTTATATGCCACAAATGACAACAGTGTGGTGGCTATCGGCTCCGAGAGTTCGGGCAGTATGGCAAAGGCGCTGGCGCCGCTCTCTGTCGAAAAATAGAGCGACGCTCCCGATGTGCCATATCGCCGCGTTGTGCTGCAATAGGGCTTTACGGCTGCTGTCCCGTCCACTGTCCAGCAATCGGGTTTTATGTCGGGTCCTGAGCCGTATCTGTCGAAGGGTTCGGCAAACGGCAATAATTCGGACGTCCGGCATGCCGTACGGAAACTGATTACAGAGGCATATCTGTCGCTGTAATTGTTGTCTTTGCAGGCTATCCGAACATAGAGATAATAAGTCGTAGCGCTTGCCAGTCCGCGAGCGGAATAGCTGTACACGCCGTCAGAGATTCTAACCACCTCATCAATGTCAAATTCGGTAATATCGTCCGCGTCTTCCGGATCGTTCTTCATAACGGTTGAAATTTGAATATGCAGTGCCGTATCGCTGGACGAAAGAGGCTTCCACGTAATGGTTGCTCCATCGTGGACTATGTCTGAAACATTTACAGAGATGGGCGGTTGACACGGGCGGATGGAATCCACACGTATCTGGTCTATAAACGCGGTATAAGATGCGCTTGCCATATCGCCGTTAACAAGGAAAGCTATGTATCTACCTGTATCTTCGTATTCATCAAAAATCAGCGTGTGCGACTTCCATGCGCCCAGATCGTACGTTGCCACAGGTTCAAACGTACTGATATCCGACCAGTCCGTTAGCACGCCCACCTGAAGCTGGGCGCCTGTCGTAGCGGAATAACTGTCAAAACGCAACCTCAATGCCTGCACGTCTGCATCCAGACGCGGCATAATGGCAAACGTTTTGGCTGACGTTGTCATATCTTCGTAATGACCATACAGACGCAGTGATCTGGTATCGGGTTTGCTGTACGTTCCGTCCACGATATAAGGCGTCATTGCGGATGGTGGCAGCGATACATTGCCGGTGTTGCTTATCTGATAGCGCCAGCAGGTTGGGAAAGCCCCTGCTCCCGTTCCGTAGCCAGTGAAATGCTCTTCAAACGGCATCGACACGGCAGGACAACCTGTTGTAAACGACGTCGACACCCAGTAGGAAGCCTCTGTCTCACTGCAATTCGCCCGCACGTATGCGTAGTATGGCGTGGAAGCAGTCAGGTTAAACATATCGTAAAAATTATCCTGAACGGTGGTGAGATTGATAAGATTACCCTGTTCCGTTAACGGATCGATGGGAGCGCTGGAGACTTTTACATCAAACGTTTCGGCGTCGGATGTCCATCTGAGTTGTCCTGCATTGTGAATTAATGATGCCGCGTGAAAGTTCCCCGGATTTTTGCAGACAATGTCAGGGTCAAAAAGGAGCGAGATATTATCTATTGCCGCAGGCGTACCAGTACCTCCACCAAAATCATTCTTCCAGAAGAATACCAGCTTATAAGACCCGGGTTCGGCAAAAGAATGCGTACCGGATTGTACTTGCCATTGGGGATTCTGCTCAAGAGGTCCACTGGTGAGAGGAATCCATCCGGCTGGCGTAACTGTTTCCGAAACGTCAACATCCAACTCCAAATCAGAAGGTACCAGAAAAGCAAGTGAATAATCAGTATGTCCAAACATGAGATATTCGCCCTCAGATTTCCAGTCAAAGCTATACGACAGTAAACCGGCGTGCGGAATGTTTATTGTCCGGTAGGCAAACCTCTTTGTGGTCGCAGTTATACTGTAAGAGTATGCACTGCCATTGTTGGAAATATAAAGCGATTTGCCGCCGCCGTTATGTGTGCTCGTGCCGATAATCCATCTATTGTTTCCTGAGCCGGTTGCCAGGTTCCAATTGCTGTTTTCACTGTTATCTTCAAAACCACACTCATAAGGAAAGGGCAGGGTTGCCGTTCCCGACGAGGGTGTGGTGCGGCATGACAACACTGATGACCATACACTACTACTCGACGTTTCACCGCAGAAAGTGCGAAGATATATGTCATAGTCGGTTTCTGCTGTCAAGCCGGAGAGCTTGTATGGCGATGGCGTGGTAATATCAATGGGTGTTACGACGGTGTCGGGGTTAAATCCGGGGGCGCCGTAAACCAGCTGCCACGCCGATTCATAAGATCCACTTTCCCACGAAACGGTTACAAATACGTCCTGTACTTTTCCTGTGAGATTTGTCGGAGGAGGACAGCCGCTCACTGTTTCAAAGGAAGTAACAGCCGACCATGCGCTATAGGTATCACCCGTACATTTGGAACGAAGGTAGAGGTCATATTCCACTCCTTCCGTCAAGCCCACAAGTACGTGAGGTGAAGCGCCAACAGCAACAGGCGTTCCGGTGGTTGGGTCAAAGCCTTTGGCGCCATAAACCAGCTGTCCTGTCGGGTCTTCACTGCCCTGTATCCATGTAACTCGCACCCCATGTTTGCCGATGCTGTCAACAGTAACAACAGGCGGCTCACACAATGACAGCGTGTCAACGATAACATTTCCAACGTGTATTGCAGCTCCGTGCCCGCCCTGTATTGTTGATTCGGCATAAAAAGCCACTTTTACAGTCTTGCCTCTGTATTGATTCAACGGTATGGTAATTTTTGTAGCGGTGGTTGGAATCTGGCTATAGACATACTTGCCGGTTCCCTTATTGTTCCAGATGGTGGCATCGGACTCTTTCCAGACATCTCTTCCTTCGTTTTGCTCTGCAGAAATAAGTACCATAAACTGGTCGTCGGCTTCATCCAGTCCAAATGTTGCACCAGTAGTACTTGCTGCTGCAACCAGATCAAACGACAGTTCGGCAGCCCGATTCAACGCTATTGGCGGCGAAATCATCCATCGCTGCGTAGTTGCGGTAAAGACATCGACGTATGCATGGTAATCTCCTCCCGGAATTACATTAGCATTTGAAGAAATACCCCAACGACCTATCGGCGAGGACAGGAAACCACCATTGAATATATCCGAAACCCTACCGGAGTAAAGTTTCCAACATTTTGACACAGTTATTTCTTCCCCCCCTCCGCTCATTGTGGTGAAAATCACTCTGTATGGAATACGCACATCGCCTCCGCACTCGGTGGTGAACGAGGTGGTTTTCCAAGCGCTTGTAGGTCCGTCACAGTTTGCCTGAACATAGACATAATGCTTTGTTGCCCCTGACAAGTCAACCGGCACGTACGGCTTGGAAGTAACTGTTCCGTTGAACACATCTCCGGAATCCACACTGGGATCTATCGGCACAGTGGAAAGTTTCACATTCCACGCATACACCGCCGCTTTGTCTGTCCAGGTAATGCTGGCAGAAGACCCTGTAACATTCGATGCTGTCAGACTGTCAACTGCACGACACAGCAGTCTGTCCACAAAGATATTATCAACAGCCACAGGAGGCTGTGTACCGCCCTGATTATCATTCTTCCAGAAGAAAACAAGGTTGTATATTCCGGGCGTTGCAACAGAACATACTGTCTCCTGTGTCGTCCATGTCGGCGACATCACCAGCTTGCCGTGATCTCCCTGATCGCCGACGGCATTTATCCAGTCATCAAGCAGCAAATTCCTGTCTCCGGCAAGACCAAAGGCATTACCCGCTGAAAGCTCTGTTGCTGCCGGAGTCAAAAATACGCGCATTAAATCAGTGTCGTATTGCCCTTGAGCTTTCCAGTCGAATTGAATAAAATAGCTTCCGGCAATATGCAAATTCACTTTACGAATAGCATACACGTATGATGTGCTTCCCGTATTGTAACTATTGGTTGTTCCCATAGCATTGTCACTGATGTACAGTCCGCTTGGTCCGCCATTATGAGCGCCCGCACCGATAACCCACTTGTTTGCCTGGGTGCCGTTTTCCAGTTCCCACTGCTTATTGTCAACAGCATCGCCGAAAGAACAATTGTAGGGCATTGTAGCGGGAATAGCCGCTGTCATAAAAGCGCCCTGATTAGACCATTCGGAAGTTACGCCCGACCCACAGTCTGCTTGTACGTAAAAATAATAGGTTGTCCTTGCGTCGAGCGATGAAACGGAGAACGGAACTGTGCTTACCGTGCCGTCGAATATATCGCCGGAGTCATATTCATAATCTATCGGCTCGGATGACACCCGCACATGATAGGAGGATGCCGTCCCCGTCCACGAGAGCGAAGCCGAGTTTTCTGTAACGGTAGCCCGCAAAATGGAAGGCTTTGAGCACGAAGGCAACAGACTTACGTTTATATCATCAATATATATGCCGGTTATTCCGTTGTTAATATCTGATGCATCGACAAAAAAGGTGATGCGATTATATCCCGCCGGCGCTGCGGTCAGCGGAATAATACAGTCCTCCGAAACGCCGGCTGCAACGGAGAAAGTGGAGAGTTCCACAAAGGTTGTGATGTCTTGCGGGTCAAGCAATACGCCTACGTGCAATTTAGTGCGGTTGGCGCTGTAAAGCTTGAACGACAGCTGGTATCCACTCAAATCTGTTCCCAGCGCAGGCGAAATAGCATACGCACTTGTGGTAAGAGGCAGAAGATACGGAACAAAATAGTAGTACGCAGAGAGAAAAAGCGCCATATTATTTCCGCTACCGCGACCTTCACAGTGTGGTGTATATTGTGCTGCCGGAACATCTTCGCCCCAGTCGCCGCTGTGATTTGTTATCGTTTTCCAGCAAGAGGGCAGATTGCCTGTGCTGACAGAGGTAAAATTCTCTGTGTAGGGTAATGTTCTCGGCGTACAGTCTGTTGTGAATGTCCCAGCCTGCGACCATTCGCTAAAATCGTTCCCCCCACAGTCGGCTTGCACATAGAAGTAGTACTTTGTAGTGGGGAAAAGTCCTGTTATCTGACGCGCCGTTGAATAAACTGTATTGTCAAACGTGTTTGCCGTTTGTGAGAAATCGGTTATCTGCGTTGTAGAAACTTTAAGCCGGTAACTTTCCGCATATCCGCTCGACCATAACAGGGTAGCCGAGTTATTCGTAATACGCTGCGCCAGCAGATTGTACGGCGTTGCACAAGCCTGCGTAGCGCCGATTTCAACATTGTCTATGGCGACACCTTTGCCGAGGCCATAGTTGTACTCAAAGGCAAATGTAACAACTGCCTGATTCTCAAAAACTGCCAGATTCACAGACTGATCCGTCCACCCTTGCGTGGTGGCAGTATATGTTTCAAGCAGTTGCCATTCGCCGTTAAAAATTTTGGCGTAAATTTTCAGCGTATCGCGGTCGCCGTTAGCGAATTTGGGCGCTGCCATAGAAAAGGTCAGAGCGGGTTCCATCAGCGTTGACAAATCTACCGGCGGCGAGATTAACTTCACAGGCGGTTGATTTACATCCGTGCAGAGATACGCATAATTGCTGCCTTCGACAGCAGATAACTGCCTAATACCTTCTCCAACGCTCCATAACGAATCGGTACTGAAGACTGGCGTTTGGCTCCACTGGGTTAATCCGGACTCAAAGCCGTCTCTGAAGACTTTGCGTTGCGCGGAAACACCCGTCACAATGATGATTGACAAAATCATCACTCCAAATCTGAGTAAATTTTTGTTCATAAGGAAAATAATTAAAAAATGAATATATTGTCAACTTAGAAAAATATCAAGACACACTTTAAATATTTCAAACGTTTGTAATTGGAGATGATTTACGATAAACGCTTTCGCTTCATAAAAAACGTTTGAACACTATATAAATATTCTGTTATATACAGAGTTAAGAATAATGAAGTTTTTTTCTGTAACCGCTGACGTTATGTCGATTCTATCTGTCAGCGTAAATGTTGACGACAAAGGTAATAAAAAATGAGGACTTTATATTTATTTTTCCGAAATGACACAATTTTTTTTTCGTATGCTAAAAAACACCGGATTCAATCAGTGATTCGCGATTAGCAACCGATTTTATTTTTAATATTTAAAAGCGCTGAAGCCAATAAAAAACGTTCTTTCTTGTTTTTGAAAAAAAATAGACACAAAATCCCTTTTTTTCTTTGAATATAAATCATTACCTTTGCACGGATTTAAAATTTTTTCTGCCAGATGCCAAATGCCTACCAGACAACAATTGACGAATTTGAAAAGAAGTTTCTCGATCTTTTGACTAATTATCAGCAATTAAAATCTGATAATGAAGCATTAAAAGCCGATCTTGAGACGTGTCGTAAAGAGTTGTTTGCTGCAAAAAAAATGGCGGCGGAATACCGAGACAATTATGAAGTACTGAAAGTAGCGCGTGCCTTCGGACAATCCGAACAGGACAAGAAAAATGCCTACCGACGTATAACAACATTGATGCGGGACATTGATACATGTTTAGCTTTGCTTAATGAATAACGCAACTGATGGATAGCATATCGAAAAAAATGATGGATAAAACATCCGAAGAGTTTCTTATCCATGTGAATGTTGCAGGAGAGACATTGCCGATGACTGTTCGTCGTCGCGAGGAGGCGATCTACCGGCAAGCCGAGTTGCTGTTGAATAACAAAATCGACTATTATACCCGTGCCTATTCAACATGCAGTCGAACACAGATTCTTATTTTTGCCGCCAATGCTTTGGCAGTGAGCCTTCTCAGACACAATGCAGCCGTTGATGCTGCTCCGCTGATTGAAATGCTCAAGGGTTATACAAATCAAATCGACGAGATTCTGTAAGTCAACATTTTCAAAGAATCAATGTTACCGCACCGCACTGACGTACTTATGTATGCCGGCGTTTGTGCGGTTTGCTTTTGACTATAATTTCTGAACCTAAAATATTTATTTTATGAACATAACCTACTGTATAATTTTAGTCGCAGGCATATTGCTTGGCGGAGGCCTTGGCTGGTCTGTTTTTTTGCTGGTATCAAAGAAAAAAAGAACACATACGTTAAAACAGGCTGAAGAAGAGGCAGAAAATTTTAAACGCGCCAAATTAGTCGAAATCAAAGAACAGATTGTGAATCTCAAAGCCGAGCATACACGCGAAGTTGCCGAGCGCAACGCCAAACTGCAACAGGCGGAAGTTCTCGTTAGACAAAACGAAAACCGTATTCACCAAAAAGAACAGTCACTCAATCAGCGACAGGCTGACATTCAGCGCAAACAAAATGATATTGATTCTCTGAAAGGAAATCTCAGTGCGCAGCTGGCAGCTCTTGAAGTCAAGAAAAAAGAATTGGGGCATAGTCACGCTCAGATAATTGAAAAATTATCAATTATCTCCGGCATGTCGCCCGAAGATGCCAAGGCTCAACTGATAGAAAGCATCAAAGACGAAGCCAAAACCGATGCGATGGCTTATGTTAACGAGATGATGGAGGAGGCGAAAATGACTGCCAACAAAGAAGCCAAACGTATCATTGTGCAAACCATTCAACGGGTAGCAACCGAGACGGCTATTGAAAACTCCGTAACAGTGTTTAACATTGAATCCGATGAAGTCAAGGGACGTATCATCGGACGGGAAGGGCGCAACATTCGGGCGTTGGAGGCAGCCACAGGCGTTGAAATCATTGTGGACGACACACCCGAAGCCATTGTTTTATCGGGTTTTGACCCTGTACGACGTGAGGTTGCCCGTTTAGCCCTGCATCAACTGGTAGTGGACGGACGGATTCATCCCGCGCGTATTGAAGATATTGTTGCCAAAACAACCAAACAGGTTGAAGAAGAAATTATTGAGATTGGCAAACGCACAACAATAGATTTGGGCATACACGGTTTGCATCCCGATCTTATTCGTTTGGTTGGCAAAATGAAATACCGCTCTTCATACGGACAGAATCTGTTGCAACACTCACGCGAAACAGCCAATCTCTGCGCTATTATGGCTGCAGAACTGGGGCTGAATCCGCAAAAAGCCAAACGTGCAGGACTGTTGCACGACATCGGCAAAGTCCCTGATGATCAGCCCGAATTACCACATGCTATCCTTGGCATGCAATTAGCCGAGAAATACAAAGAGAAAGCCGATATTTGCAACGCCATCGGAGCGCATCACGATGAGATAGAAATGACCTCCCTTCTGGCGCCCATCGTACAGGTCTGTGATGCCATTTCTGGAGCAAGACCCGGCGCACGACGCGAAATTGTAGAGGCATATATCAAACGACTGAAAGATTTGGAAAATCTGGCGCTCTCCTACACGGGTGTACTGAAAACGTATGCCATTCAGGCTGGACGCGAATTGCGTGTGATTGTTGGAGCAGAAAAAGTGGATGACAAAACCGTAGAAACGCTCTCTTACGACATCGCCAAGAAAATACAGGACGAAATGACCTATCCGGGTCAGGTGAAAATAACGGTGATTCGCGAAACCCGCGCTGTCAGTTATGCCAAGTAGCGCAAATGTGAACGCCAACCATCATTTGAATAACACTTTTAATGTTTATGAAACAGATCTATCTATTTTTAGCAGACGGTTTTGAGGAGATAGAAGCCGTTACCACAACAGACATTTTGCGTCGCGCTGAACTGCATGTTACAACCGTCTCCATCGGTAGCAGCCACACTGTTGTTGGGGCGCACGGTATTGCGATAGAAGCAGATACGCTTTTTGATGACGTCGATTTTTCAGACGCCGAACTGCTTATTTTGCCCGGTGGTATGCCCGGAACCTCACACCTTGACGCCCACGAGGGACTGAAACAATTGCTCGTGGCACATCATGCCAAAGGGAAGAAGTTGGCTGCCATTTGTGCCGCTCCGCTTATACTCGGTAAACTGGGACTGCTCAACGGCATCCCAGCGATATGCTATCCGGGTTATGAGAGTTATCTGCACAATGCTCAAATCTCTTCTGCAAGAGTGGCGTTCGGTCAGCAGATTATTACCGCTGCAGGACCGGGTTGCAGTGTCGAATTTGGACTGGCTATTGTTGCCAACCTGTGTGGCGACGACGTATCGGTGTCGGTGGCAAAGGTGCTGATTGCCTGAATGTTGTCTGAGCAAACGGTCTTCGACCGCAAAGGGATTCCTTATTTTATAACGCCTCAAAGAAAGAGTTAACCGGAATATTGGTAGGGGCTTCTAAAAATTAGATTTTTCAAGGCTTGCCATTGAGGTAAAAGCGGAGTTTACTAACGTAAATGAACATTTTACCGAAAGAGCGTAACGCGGAAAAAGCAATTTTTAGAAGTTCCCATATGCCTTTTTTCGTTGATAATGTAACCGGTATAAATAATAATAACAGAATATCAGTCTGTGTGTTTTAAAAATCCTTTGTTTGATTTGTTTATTTATATCGGCTGAAAATTGGTATTTTTTTTCGTATTTTACCCATTGCTTTGCCCATACGGCAGAATAATTCAATGGATTGGTCTTGATGCGTTTGCAGATATAATCCAGTATGTTCAGTCCCTCTAAAAAACTTCTACCTTCATACTCAGCTCTTTGAGAAGAATTTTCAGGGTGAACACGATAGTTGGTATATGCTTTTGCTATTCGTAACACATCGCCCTGTTCACACAACAATGTGTAAAAAAACCAGTCTCCACATAATTTCATCCTGTTATACAACGTATGATTGATTTGCAAAAACGCACTGCGACGAAAC
>JAISXJ010000090.1 GCA_031270565.1 Prevotellaceae bacterium | reverse complement strand
ACGGCTTCCCAGACTGAACCGCATACAAGCGATAGCGCAGTTTGCGGAAAAAGTCGCCTCGCGAACCTGCACCTGAAAGGTGCGACAAGTGATAAAAAGTCCTGCCTTGTCAGGCAGTGCGCTCTGCTTACTTCCCTGCCGCAGGTCGCTGACCTGCGGTTATGAAAATAACGTCCTTTCAGGACATTATTCACTATTCACTATTTCTTGTCTCTTTATCCCTACAAAAACAGTAATAACCAACATATCAAATAATATGTCGGTTATTACCTTCACAAGGAACAGTATTCCCGGTGGGGCTCGAACCCACGACCCATTGATTAAGAGTCAATTGCTCTACCAACTGAGCTACGGAAACATCCAATTAATTCTGTTCGGCAACGGCTTTTAAAACGTTGTCTGAGATGTAGTTCAATTGTTCTACATCCAATTCTGTGTGCATCGGCAACGAAAAAACAGTTGCCGAAAGCGCTTCTGCCACAGGAAAATCACCCTCCTGATAACGACAATCCAAATATGCCTTTTGCAGATGCAGCGGCACAGGATAGTATATCATCGCAGGAATTTGCTTTTCTGCCAGTCTATTAATCACCTTGTCTCGGTCAATACCATTGGTTTTGACCGTATATTGGTGAAAACTGTGCGTGGTATAACTCGCCGTTGTTGGTGTAACGAGTTGTCTGCACGCTGCAAACGCCTTATTATAATGGTCGGCTGCCCTCCGGCGAGCCGCAATATAATCGTTTAAATGTGGCAATTTTGCATCCAGCACGGCAGCCTGTATGCTGTCCAGACGTGAATTAACGCCTACTACATCGTGATAGTACCGTATGCGCATGCCGTGATTGGCAATTGTACGAATCTGTTCCGCCAAATTGTCGTCGTTAGTGAATAACGCGCCGCCATCGCCGTAACAGCCAAGATTCTTCGACGGAAAGAACGACGTACAACCAATTTCTCCCATACAACCCGAATGTAACTTGCGTCCATCGGAAAATGTATAAACCGCACCCATCGACTGGCAGGCATCCTCCACAACGTAAAGGCGATGCCTTTTCGCTATCTTAAGCAGAGCCTCCATATTGACATTCTGTCCAAAAAGATGTACGGGGACAATTGCTTTCGTTCGCGGTGTAATTGCCTTTTCCACCGCTTCAGGATTAATACAGAACGTCTCATAATCAACATCAACTACTACCGGCGTCAGTCCTAACAATGCCACTACCTCTGCCGTCGCAATAAAGGTAAAGGTGGGCGTAATGACTTCATCTCCGGGCTTCAGCCCAAGCGCCATCAGTGCAATTTGCAGAGCATCCGTGCCGTTACCCACCGGTATCACGTGCTTAACATCCAAAAATGCTTCCAGATGTTTTTGAAAATCGGATACCTTACCACCTTTCACAAATGCTGTCGACTCCAGCACTTCTGCAATGCCGGCATCTATATCTTCTTTAATGTGAAGATATTGTGTGCGAAGATCGACCATTTGGATTGGATTCATAGGAACAACTGTATTATTATTGTTACGGGCTGCAAAGATACACTTTTTTGAAAACAAAATGCACTGTTTTTTTATCGAGTTACTTCTTTTTATATCTTCATCTTTAATTACTACATTTGCGCACCCAAAAAACTGCTGTAACATTATGCCTGCCAATATTAAAAAACTGTATTTTAAAGACACCTCCTTTGCGCACATGATGCAGCATCGGATTTACAATGTACTGCTGATAGCCAGCAATTATGATGCGTTTATGCTCGAAGAAGACGGGCGTATCGAAGAACAGCTTTTTTACGAGTACCACGCTCTTAACCTGCGCTATCCACCCCGTTTTACACGTGTGGCAACCTGTGCAGAAGCCATAGAACAACTTTCTGCGCGGCATTATGAACTTGTGATGATGATGCCAAACACCGACAGCCCGGAACTCTTTGAACAAGCCAAAGAGATAAAAAACATCCAACCGGACATTCCAATTGTAGCATTAACAATCTGTTCGCGTGAAGTGTCGGAGATGATGTTGCGAGGAAATCTGTCCCAGATTGACTATTTCTTTACCTGGCTCGGCAATGCCGATTTGTTGCTGGCGATAGTCAAACTCGTTGAGGACAGCATGAATGTTGCCGAAGATGTTGCCTCGGTGGGGGCTCAGATTATTCTGCTGGTTGAAGATTCGCCGCGTTTCTATTCGTCGTATCTGTCGTCTCTCTACAAATTTATCTTTACGCAATCGCGCACATTTATGACGGAGGCGCTCAACGAACACGAACAGATGCTTCGCATGCGCGGTCGCCCCAAAGTGTTGCTTGCCCGCACCTACGAGGAGGCTTTGAGCATCTACAATGGCTATTCAAACAATATATTAGGCGTCATATCGGATGGCGAATTTCCAAAAGACGGCGTTGTCAATCAGTCATCCGGCATGTCGCTTTGCCGGTACATTCGCGAACGCGACCCGTACTTGCCGCTGATAATGCAGTCATCCGAGACAAGTAACAGAGAGTTGTCGAAAGAGTTTGGCTGTTTTTTCCTGAATAAAAACTCCAAAACGCTTGATCAGGAACTGCGATATGTTATTACCGTCGGTTTGGGATTCGGAGCGTTTGTCTTTCGTGATCCCGTCACCGATACGCCGGTTTTGGCGATTAATAATTTAAAAGAGTTACAGGATAATATCCACACCATCCCCGCCGCCTCGCTTCGTTATCATGTGTCGCGCAATGACATATCGCGCTGGCTTTATTCCCGCGCCATGTTTCCTCTGGCTGAATTTTTGAAACAGATTTCACTTGACAATATTAATAATGATATTGACGAAGCTCGTCGCGTGATTTTTGATGCCATTGTTAACTACCGTCAAATAAAAAACAAGGGAGTGGTAGCGATGTTTCGGCGAGATAGTTTCGATACTTATTCTAATTTTGCGCGTATCGGCAATGGCGCACTGGGCGGCAAGGGACGGGGATTAGCGTTTCTCAATGCGGCGCTCAAACGGCATCAGGAGCAGTTCGACTTTGAAGATACAACAATTGCCATTCCCCGTACTGCGGTTATTTCTACGGAGTTGTTTGATGAATTTATGGAAACGAACAACCTGTTTGACATCGGCTTGAGCGATGAAGACGACCATGTCATACTTCTTGCCTTTCTGGAAAAGCCGCTGCCGGAACGGTTGATGCTGGACATCGCCACTTTTATACAGACCTCGCAGGCGCCTGTTGCCGTACGGTCGTCAAGTTTGTTGGAAGATTCGCAATATCAGCCATTCGCAGGGGTTTATTCTACCTATATGGTGCCTAATGATATTAAAGATCCGGCGCATACGGTTGATATGCTTGCGTCGGCTATCAAAGCGGTGTATGCATCGGTCTATTTTCACAACAGCAAAACCTATATGGCTGCTACGCAGAATATTATTGATAACGAAAAAATGGCTGTGGTACTTCAGGAGGTAGTTGGTGAGATACGTGGGACACGCTACTATCCTTCGTTTTCGGGAGTTGCCCGTTCACTTAACTTTTATCCGCTGGGCGCGGAGCAGCCCGAAGACGGCATTGTTTCCATCGCTCTGGGGTTGGGCAGACACATTGTAGAGGGAGGTGTTTCGTTGCGTTTTTCTCCTAAATATCCGCATAAGGCTCTTCAAACAAGCACCATTAAGCTGGCTCTGAGTGAAACACAAACCACTTTTGATGCTTTCGATCTCACTTGTCGCCATTTTATGCCGGAACTCAATGACGGCTTCAATCTGGTTACGCTCGACATCGAAGCGGCAGAAGCCGATGGCGCTTTGCAGTTTATAGCATCTACGCTGGATGTATCCAATCATTCGCTGATTGACCATCTCGCCAAAGGACGAAAGGTGATTACCTTTGCCAACATCCTCAAACACGATATTATGCCGCTCGCACAGATATTAGACCGTGTGCTTACCATTGGTCAGCAGGAGATGGGACGTCCCATAGAGATAGAATTTGCCGTTAACATTGACCCCAAACGGAAACAGCATCGTTTTTTTCTGTTACAGATTCGCCCGATAGTTGATACCAATTTATCGCTGCAAGAACCAATCGACCTCATAGACAGGCAACACACCGTCATATCTTCTCCGAATGTACTTGGACATGGTATTATAGACGATGTTTTTGATATAGTTTATGTGAAGTCCGACGGCTTTAACGCAGCGTACAATCCTCAGATAGCCGATCAGATAGAGGCAGTTAACCAACGTCTGGCGGCAGAGAACCGTTGTTATATACTGGTTGGTCCCGGACGTTGGGGGTCGTCTGACCACTGGTTGGGAATACCTGTCAAGTGGACGCAAATAGCGTCGGCAAGGGTGATTGTTGAGTGCGGTTTGGACAATTATCGCATTGATCCCAGTCAGGGAACGCATTTTTTTCAGAATCTCACCTCACTCGGCGCAGGTTATTTTACGGTGAATCCTTTTATAGAACAGGGCTTTTTCGATAATGTTTATCTGGATGCGCAACCTGCTCATTATGAAACGGAATTTATTCGTCATATTCGTTTTAACGCTCCTTTAGTGATAAAGATTGACGGTAAAAAAGGCTGTGGCGTTGTTTTGAAACCTGTTGATTTGTGATAAAAAGTTGCTTGATGTGGTCGAAAAAATGGTGTAATTCTTGCACGGTAACGGCATACAACCCTAACTCAGGAACATTTTTACTGTCTTTTGACAACAAAATACACTGTCAAACATTTCATTTACAGGCGCAAAAAAAATATTTTGAAAAAAATGCGCAAATATATTTTGTGAATTAGAAAATGGCAGTATCTTTGCACCCGCAAATAAGGGCTGGTCTGCCCGATAACAAGGCCCATTCGTCTATCGGTTAGGACATCAGATTTTCATTCTGGAAAGAGGGGTTCGATTCCCCTATGGGCTACACAACGTAAATAGATAAAAAGATGTTATAATGGCAAATCACAAATCATCTCTTAAAAGAATTCGTCAGATTCAAAAGCGTAGATTGCATAATAAATATTATGCTAAAACAGCGCGTAATGCTGTCCGTCTGTTGCGGGCAACCTCAGAGTTAACCGTTGCACAGGAGTTATTCCCGAAAGTATCGGGGATGCTGGACAAGTTGGCAAAACGTCACATTATCCACAAGAACAAGGCAAGCAATCTCAAATCAAAGCTCGCCTTGCATGTAAATAAACTGGGTTAAAGAATTCATTTTTTAGAAATGAAGCTCTGTCAATTAATAAATGACAGGGCTTTCTATGTTTATACACACATCTGTTACTTCGATTCAGGCAGGAAAGAGACAAAAAGCAATAGCCGTTCTTCCTGTGCAACATTCCGTCGGGATACAACCTAATAAAAAAGCCCCGTGAGGGGCTTTTTTATTACAGGGCAAGGCTGCTTAGATACCGCCTTTAAAGAGTTTTCCGACGCTCATCTTGGTGATTTTACCCCATTTTGATTCAATCTGTTTGAGATTAATGGTTTTGGGGTCTCCTATGATAACCACAACTACAGGTTTGCCCTTGATGCGGTCGTTATAGAATTGGGTGATTTGGTCAAAAGACAATCCCTCAATTTTGGGCATGTTCACCTTGGCTGGGTCGTCCTTGTAGCCCATACTTTCCCACAAATCGAACGCACGACTTTTAGTACGGAAAGAGGGTTTTGCGGTCAAAGCCGACTGTTTCAGATAGACTTTGATATTCTCCAAACGCTCCGGATAGAGAGGCATATTGGTCAACAAATCCATATATACATCCACTGCATCAGCCACTTTGTCCGATTGCGTTCCGATGTATCCGATAAAATAACCTTTCTTGTTCGGAATGGACGGCGTGGAGGCACGTCCATAGGCGGTGTAAGCCATAGAACGTTTTTCGCGAATTTCGTTCATCACCAAACCGCTGAATCCGCCGCTGAAATACTGGTTAAACGCATCATAATCAACTTCGTCTTCAATAGTGAACGGCTCGCCATTGAAATAGAAATAGACCTTGGCTTGCTGTATGTCCGAATTGGGCAGGAAATAGATGGCGGACTTTTCGTATGTAATTTTGTCGCGCTCAAAGGGCGATTCGCTCTTTTTGATGTCCTCCTTAATAGGCGTGTTGGCTCTCATAATGGTAGCTACCTGATCGGCAGGTGTTTTGCCGACAAAATGAATATCAACAGCGTATGAGGTTGCCTCCTGAATGGTGGTGGTCAATTCGGTGTTCGTCAGAAGGTAAGTTTGATTCACCACATCGCCAACCACGCTCGCTTTATAGAGGTCTTCGATAGGAATACGGTCGATGTAGTGTGATTTATCCTTGTAAAGAATGTATTCCATCAGCGCCGACACCTGTACATTTGTGTTCTTTTTCTCTCTCATACGGGAGTTAATTTCCCCGCCAAGCACCGATTCTATCTGACGATTATCCAGTTTCGGCAGAAGCGTCTGACGTGTCATTAACTTGCAGACTTCTTCGAGGTTTTTTTCATCGCCAACTACCTGAATGTAGAAATAACTTTCGTCAACGCCATAACCACAGGCAGCTCCCAGTTTGCTGAACTCACGACGCAGATCCTGTGCGGTCTTATCGGGCATTATACCAGCCGTATTAAGCAGTTGAGCGGCATATTCGAGCTTGGGCATCTTCTCCGTACCAACACCGTATCTGAGCGTCAACGAAAAGACGTCGTTCTTTTTATTCTCTGTGCAGAAAAGATTTACACCTTCATAGAGCCGTTCTTTTTTAACATCGGCAAAATTGTTGTATTTCTCTTCCGGTGTTCCCGACGGGAGCGTTTTCAGATATTTTGCATACACCGTTTCAACGTTTTTGGGAGGCTCAAGCGGTTTGATGGCAGGTTTTTTGAGTTTGTTCTTCTTCGGATCTCCCTCAGAAAAAGAAATCGTAATGCGGTCGCCACTGAGATATTGAGCCATTACGCGCTGAACATCCTCAATGGTAATTTCTTTGATTCGTTTTTCCATTTCCAGATAGTTGGAAACCGGTTCATTGTAAGCGTAGGCGTATGTCAGAATGTTGCCAATTGAAGCTGACGATTCCAGCGTGGTCTTACATTCCTGCAAATACTGGGTCTTTACCGAGTTGAAGAGCCACTGGGGAATGTTTCCGTTTTTCAGCTTTTCTACTTCACGTAAAAGGATTCTTTCGGTAGCATTGTCCGATTCAAAACGACGCTGACTGATGTCAAAATAGGGCACGCAGAGAATCATAATTTTACCTAAATCGCGACTGCAATCGCTGTAAGCGCCGGCAGCCATAATCTGACCATCCAGCATTAATTTGTCTAATAAACCCGTCGAATGGCTGTTATTGAGCAGTGAGAGGGAGAAATCAAGCAACAATTCGTCCTTATCGCCTTTTTTGACGCCGTCGTATATCCACTGTATAAGCGGATAATCTCCCACCTTTGCCGTAAATTTTTGATTACCGGTTTTTTTGACAACGGTGAATTTTTCACGGGCAGGAACTTCCTTTTTCGGCAAGCGACCGAATTTTGCTTTAATAAGCGGAATGGTGGTCTCCGAATCGAAGTTTCCAACCAGAATCAGCGCCATATTGCCGGGCACATACCATTTGTTATAGAACTCAATGAGGTGACTGAGGTTAGGATTTTTAAGATGTTCCGGCAACCCGATTACATCGTGACTGTATGGATGTCCCTCGTATATGTGAGCGGATATAAATTCTCTCTGGTGTGTTTGGATCATATCCTGATACATATTATACTCCTCAAACACATTCTCCAACTCCGCCTGAAAAGAACGGAAGACGGGATTAATCAGACGTTCGGAATAGATATCTAACCATTTCTCCATCTGATGACCGGGGAAAGAGTTGTGATAAGCCGTCATGTCAGAACTTGTGAAAGCGTTTAAGTTTTCGCCGCCAATTCCTTCAATCAAATTTGAAAAATCGTCGGTAGCCGTATATTGCGCCGCCTCCATTGATTTTTCATTAATTTTCTTGGTCAGTTCATCGCGCTTTGCAGGGTCGGTTGCCACAGAATATTCATCATACAGCTTGATGATTTCTTCATAGAGCGGCTTTTCCTTTTCCCAGTCAAGCGAGCCAATGGTGGTTGTTCCCTTGAAGAGCATGTGTTCCAGATAGTGCGCCAAGCCCGTGTAGTCAGCCGGCTCGTCAATAGCTCCGGCACGTACTACCACACGTCCGAAAACATCGGGACTTTCACGATCTTCCCATAAAAAAACCGTTAGACCGTTGTCTAACGTCAGTTGTTGCAACTTCTGGGCTGGGTCGCCTTGTGCAAACAGAGTAGTTGTTACTGCCATCAGGGCTAACAACATTACAGAAATTTTTTTCATAGTTTGAGTTAAAATAAAGTGATACAAAAAATTAGAATATAAGATTTTTAAAATTATAAAGATTCCGATAAATGACCAAAAAACAGGTGGAAATTATCCCCTGAACAGCATCAATCAAAACAGGCTGCGAAGATAATACTTTATATCCGGACAGCAATCTGTTTTAGTCTTTTTTTCTAAAACGCAGATTCAAGTAACCAATGCAACTTTTTTATAAAAGCCTTCTTTAGGCGCGTCAAAGTTAAGTAACTCTCTTGGTCTTCTATTAATTTTATGTTGAAAAAGTTTAATATCGTCATTGAAGTGGAGAGGCGCGAGCCGTGTTGGGGTTTAAGGGGGCAAGAGTAGCCGCGAATGAGGAATGAGCGACCGTGTGAAACAAAACAAGCCGATACGCCCGCTGTGAGTACCTAACGAAGCGTAGCGGAGTGAGCCGGAGTGCAACGGCGGAGTGTGGCGGCGGTAGCAACAAGGGCGGCAAAAAATACTACCTGAAAGGTGGAGATTTTTTTTAAGCCGCTTGTTTTACCATTGTTGCTATGTTTTTGTGAAACAAAGGGAGCGATTGACGAATACCGCTTTACCTGCGTTGTTTTTTTGACAAGATTTTCGGCTGCACTCGGCATAGTCAAAAAAAATTTTGACTATGCTCTCGTTTGCACGAAAATTGTGCGGAGGCACTGTAATAAATGATTTATACCGCTAAAATTCTCAAATCTTCATTTGTGTAAAATTTAGGGAAAATAATGGGGGTTGCTTTTATCGGCAATAACGGCATCGTATCGGCAATTTAACGGCAAGCATTCTTATTGTATTAAATATAGTAAATTGAATATCAATCATCTATATATTTATTTTAAAAAGGGGGCAACCGCCGCTGATTGTTGTGCTCGCCTGCGGGTCGCGAGGGCTAATCGGGCTGTCACAGTTTTTGCGTGTTTCGTTTCGTTTTTTTGCCCCACCCTTTTAGCGGTCTTTGCCGTGTTCCCTTTGGTCATTCCGCTGCGCTACATTCCCGCCGCTCACACCGCAAAACATTGTTTA
>JAISXJ010000079.1 GCA_031270565.1 Prevotellaceae bacterium | reverse complement strand
GGAAATTTGGCTTTGTTAAAACCGATGTTATAGGCTTCAAAAATGGAGAATCTGTTGTTTTCGTTATAAATATGAATTAACTCATATTCAATACC
Source organism: Prevotellaceae bacterium (assembly GCA_031270565.1). GTDB lineage: Bacteria > Bacteroidota > Bacteroidia > Bacteroidales > Paludibacteraceae > F0058. Next base: position 12,962 of record JAISXJ010000079.1, on the reverse strand, counting down.
TATTGTTGTCTTGATATTATCTAACAATTTAGATGGTAATGTTCGCTTTGGAGAACAGATAATAATAGAAATCATTTTGTATTGATTTTAGATGTGAACAACAACGGGAGCAAAGGTAATACTTTTAGTTATTAGAGTGTAATTTTTAGTGAAAAATATTTTTGCGTGCTTTTATTTCTCTGTGAGTTCTCTGTTTTCACAGAGAAGCACAGGACTTGTCCCGCCAAAGCGGGAGGTTTCACAGAGTTACACAGAAATTTGTCTCTGCGGAATAGTATTTTTCATTATTCATTTCTTCAGTTCTTAATTTCTTCATTACTTCGTTATTCATTCTTTCATTCTTCACTAATAACTACACTCTAATAACTACTAACTAAAAAAAGTATTACCTTTGTCTCACTTTTTCTTTAATTACCCGTATGGCACGTAAGGCGAAATTTCATTACAATCCCGATACTCTCACTTTTGAACGCGTAGAGATTACTTTTCGGCATGTTATGCAGAGAATTGGCATCCAGATTCTGTCCGGACTTTGCTTTGGAGCGGTTGCGTTTGTCGCCTTCTCCCTCTGGATTGACTCGCCGCAGGAGAAGATGCTCAAACAGGAAAATGCCGTTATGAAAAGTCAGTACGAATTGCTCAATGAGCGCGTAGAGCAGTTACAGGCAGTGATTTCCGATTTGCAGCAACGTGATGACAATCTCTATCGGGTTATATTTCAGGCAGACCCTATTCCGCTCAATGTTCGTTCAGGCGGGTTCAGCAATTCGCAGCGCTACAACGATCTCTCCGGCATGAGCAATTCCAAACTGTTGATTACGACTTCTCAAAAAACCGATGAGCTGGCAAAACAGATATACATACAGTCCAAATCATATAATGAACTGGTGGAACTTGCCAAAACCAATGAAGAGCGTTTACAAAACATTCCTGCCATTCAACCTATTCTCAATAAAGACCTCAGTCGTGTTGCATCGGGTTACGGTATGCGTATTGACCCCGTTTATCATGTTTCCAGAATGCATTACGGTATGGATTTCACCGCTCCCATCGGCACCGATATTTATGCCACCGGTAACGGAGTGGTCTCTTTTGCCGGCAGAGAATCGGGATATGGCAACCTTGTAAAAATTGACCACGGATTTCACTATATAACCTATTATGCCCATCTCAGCGCCATAAAAGTTCGGGTGGGACAAAAGGTTACACGGGGAGAAGTCATCGGGCTGGTCGGCATAAGCGGTAAGGCAACGGGACCGCATCTGCATTATGAAGTACATTTTAAGGGCGTTGCACAAAATCCGCAAAACTACTACTACCTCGACCTCTCGCCCGAGGACTACGACAGAATGGTACAGCTCTCGCAAAATTCCGGACAAATATTAGATTAACACGTCTCACCTTAATCATGAATACCAATCACCCGTTTTCGATAAAAGAAGAGGATAACCAACTCATTGACGCCGCTTTTCAGGAGGTGCTCACAAACTACGCCGCCACCAACCATACACAGCGCGTGGAGATTATTACCAGAGCATTTGAATTTGCCCGAAAAGCGCACGAAGGTACTCGCCGTCATTCGGGCGAGCCGTATATTATGCATCCGTTGGCGGTGGCAAATATTGTTGTCAAGGAGATTGGACTTGGGTCAACTTCCATCTGCGCGGCATTGCTGCACGATGTGGTGGAAGACACCGACTACACGAAAGAAGATATTCGGGAACTCTTTGGAGAACGGGTGGCAACAATCGTTGAGGGATTAACCAAACTTTCCGGCGGCATCTTTGCCGAAAAGGCATCGTTGCAAGCCGAGAATTTTCTCAAACTCATTCTGACCATTCCTAAGGATGTTCGAGTGATTTTGATAAAAATGGCAGACAGGCTGCATAATATGCGCACCTTAGGCTCCATGTCCGCTGCCAAACAACAGAAAATTGCCGGAGAAACGCTTTTTATTTATGCACCATTAGCCCAACGTCTGGGCTTTTTTCAGATTAAAACCGAACTCGAAGACCTCTGTTTTCAATATCAGCAACCCGACACATACAGAGAAATAAAAACAAAGGTAGATAAGATACGCCCCCGTCTGGAACAGACTTATGAGGAGTTTATTCGCCCCATTCAGGAAAAATTAGATTCCTACAAGTATCGGTATTCCATTACAAGGCGCATAAAAACGCCCTATTCCATCTATAAAAAAGAACAGATAAAGGGCGTTAAGTTTGATGAGATATATGATATTCTTGCCGTCAGAATAGTGATTTCCCCTCACGAGTATGAAGATGAAAAAGCCAACTGCTGGGTCGTGTACAGCGTAATAACCAACATCTACTATGAGCATCCCGCCCGCACAAGAAACTGGCTCAATAATCCCAAAGCCAACGGTTATGAAGCGCTTCACGTAACCGTTATGGGACCGCAGGGGCATTGGATAGAGGTGCAGATTCGTTCCGCCCGTATGAATGAAATCGCAGAACACGGTCTGGCTGCCCATTGGAAATATAAAACCGGCATAAAGGAGGAATCCATTTTTGACCAGTGGTTTAAATCGGTCAAAAAAATGCTGGACGCCTCAGACCATTCAAACGCTGTGGAACTTATGAACGAGTTCAAACTGAATCTGTACACCACCGAAATCTTCGTTTTCACGCCCAAAGGCGACATAAGAAAGATACCCGTCAAATCCACCGCTCTTGATTTCGCTTTTCTGCTTCATTCCGATATTGGCTACCACTGCATTGGCGCCAAAGTTGACCACAAGCTGGTGCCGCTCTCCTATGAATTGCACAGCGGCGAGCAGGTAGAGATTCTGACGTCAAAAAGTCAGGCGCCGCAACCGGAATGGCTTGATATTGCTATCACACAAAAGGCGCGTGCCCAACTCCGCTCTTTCTTTAAGGAGGAGATTAAAATTGTGCAGAACAAGGGACGGCGCATTTTGGAGGCATTACTTGCTAAAAATCAAATCCCGCTCAATGGTCAGTCGCTGCAAAAAGTCATCGCTCACTACGGGTTTACATCTGCTACCGAACTTTATACGGCGCTCGGCAAAGGCAGCGTAGGCACCGATTCCATAGAAAAAGATATTTTTAAGAAGAAAAACAGATGGTCTCAGGTTTGGCAACTGATTGTTGTTCGGGACAAGAATAAAACGGCAGAGCAGCCTGCTGTCGGGAAAAACGAAGCGCTGCATCTCGACGACACCAAGCTAAGTTCTTCACATTACGCCATTGCAGACTGTTGTCTGCCCATTCCTGGAGACCCTGTTATTGGATACATCGACGACGACAAAACGGTTATCATCCACAAGTCCCTTTGTCCGGAAGCGCAACGTCTGAAAGCTAATTTCGGAAACAGAATTATCATTATTGAATGGGAAACGCAGAAAAAACTTTCTCATCTGGTAACAATTGCCATCACCGGAATCGACCACATGGGACTGCTCAAGAAAATTGTCAAGGTCATCACCGACGATTTCAACATTAACATCCGCAGCATCAACTTTGGCGCACACGACGGCATTTTTGAAGGATCATTTGCCCTGTACACGTTCAGTACGGAAGATGTGAATGTCCTGTTGTCCAATCTGCTCAAGATTAAAGACATTAAATCCGTGAAGCGCGTTGACTGAGGAGTTGACAAAAAAATCAGAGAATTGAAGGACACGCCAACAACTCTCTGATGTCATAACGCCCAAATGGCGTTTAAAGGAAAAATCTACCGGATAACAAACCGCTCCGACTGATTGCCCAGACGAACAATGTAGATGCCCTTTGCCAAATCGCTAATGTTTACGCTGCCATTTTCAACGATAGCGCTCTTCACTTTTGCTCCGATGGCATTAAAAATCTCCACATTGCCGGCGTGGGCATTGGCTATCTGCAAACGTCCGTCAGCTACATAAATTGCAACAGGCAAAGTTTCGGTTGCATTAACCTGCAATGCGCGCGCTACCGAGCCATAAACTTTCAGTCCGAGCTGTCCTGCATCAGTGCGGTCGTTGAAATAAAAAGTTCCACCTGGGGCTGTTGCGCCCCATACTACAAGGCGAACAGTTACAGTTGTTCCTGCTGCGACATCTTGAAGAGCGCTAATTGACGACAAGTCAATTTCTCCCTGCGGGTTACCCGCAGAGACGGTTGCGCCCCAAGTAATTTCAGCGCCAATGTTTGTGAAATCTCCATCGCCCACAGCGTATTGCCATTGACCGGTTGTGGTTCCTGTTGTCGAACGGCGAATGTTGTGGGCGCCTATTGAATCTAAGGAAAGCGCATAGCCGCTGTTGGCAGTTAAGGTAAAGGTAACAAACTGGCTTGCATCCACAGCCGCCGCAAAAGTTGTTGCTGTTGTGAAATTATTACCGCCCCAGCCAGACCCTGCGCCATTGCCATCACCTGTTGTCCAATGACGTGTTAAGTCGCCAACGGTCAGGTTAAGATCGCTCGACGAAGGCGCATACGAACTTGCGCCGAAATTACCTGGCCCACATGGGCAACTGGAAAAGTCCCATTTTACAATCTGCGCATTTGCATTTGTAAACAACATAGCCGAAATAACGGCTAAAACAAAAGTCATTTTTTTCATAATACAATTTTTTAAATGAATAAATTTAAAGACATAATTATAGAGTGCAATTCAAATTGCCATTATTTATTTTTCCCGCAATCTTCTGTTATTTGGCTTATGTCGTACGTTGTTTCTGCAATGGAATCCCAAACGTAAAACATCTTTTTGTATTGATTTTAACTGTGAACAATAACGGGACAAAGATACGATATAATATTGAATTGTACAATCTTTTATTCCGTTCAATTATTACAAATGTGAGAATTAATTATTACAGACGTAATAATATTTTTCGCGCACGTTGCATTATTCCGTGCCGCTCTCTACCGACAACTGATAACTAAAAAAGGCGTAACTTTGCGGCACACCGTTTTTATGACATTTTAGAATCAACTACGACGACAGTATGCGTATCATCAGCGGAAAATATAAAGCAATGCGGTTTGAGCCGCCGACAACCATTACGGCGCGTCCAACCACCGATTTTGCCAAAGAGAGTCTTTTCAATGTTTTGACGCATTACGTTGACTTTGAGGGATTGCGTGTGCTTGATTTATTCTCCGGAACGGGAAGTATCAGCTACGAATTTGCCTCGCGTGGCGCTGTTGAAGTAACGGCTGTTGAAATGAGTGAACGGCATATTGCGTTCATAAAAAAGATTATCCACAAATTGAACATCAATCAGATGCGTGTGCTTCGAGCCGATGTGTTTCGCTATATCGAGCATTGCACCGCCACCTATGATGTGGTGTTTGCCGACCCGCCCTATCAGCTGGATAACATTGCCGCTCTGCCGGACGCCATTATTAACCGCCAACTGCTTTCCGAGAGTGGCGTATGTGTGCTTGAACATGGCGCCGCCAATTCCTTTGTCAAGCATCCCTGCTTTGTGGAAGAACGAAAATATGGGAATGTGCACTTTTCGTTCTTCAAACCGATACACAGCAAGTAAGTCCGACACACTATGGCAAACAACCTCAAAAAACAGACTGCAACCTCCATTGTCTGGAGCATTATCGACAAGTTCGGTTTTCAGATAGTGGCATTTGCGACGGGCATTGTTACAGCGCGCCTGCTCTCGCCCGATGACTTTGGTTTAATCGGAGCGTTAGCCATTTTCACTATTTTGAGCAATGTTCTGGTGGAAAGCGGTTTTACGGCTGTTTTGGTGAGACGGCAAACGAATACCGATGCCGATTATTCCGCCGCGTTTATCTTTAATATTCTACTCAGCATTATTCTTTATATTGGCTTGGTAGCCACCTTGCCTGCCATTGCCCGTTATTTCCGGATGCCCGAATTGACTGACCTGGGGGCATTTCTCTTTGTTGCCATCATTATTAACTCTCTCGGCATTATTCAAACGATAAAACTCACCAAAGATTTAAAGTTTAAAGAGTTATCCATAGCGAATTTGACTTCCGCCGTAGTGTCTGCAATCGTAACCGTACTGTTGGCGTGGCGCGGATATGCCTACTGGGCAATTGCATGGCAACAGGTGTTGCAGGCGGCTGTCAGGGTGGCTGTCATGTGGATTTTGAGCGATTGGGCGCCTCGTGCAAAACCAAATTTTGGCGTGATAAAAGAACTTTTCGCCTTCAGCGCAATACTGATGCTGACCAGTGTAATCAACACGCTTGTAAAATATATTTATCATCTGATAATTGGACGGTACTACCGGAAAGAGGATTTGGGTTATTATTATCAGGCAAATAAGTTTCAGCAGATTCCAAGCACAATTGTAAGCGGCGCTCTGTCAGGCGTAGCCTATCCGGTGCTTTCCAAACTCAATGACGACAAACCCAGACAATTATTATACTTCCGCAAGTTGATGCGTATCAATGCTTTTCTGATTTTCCCGATTATGTTTGGTTTGGTGGGAACTGCCGAAAATTTTATCGAAATTTTTCTCTCGGCAAAATGGCTACCCACAGTGCCTTATTTACAAATTCTGGCGTTTGCTGCCGTCTTTGCGCCCTTTCAAAGCCTTTGTCTGCAAACTTTGATTACCATCGGACAGCCGCGATGGAATTTCCGTCTGGAAATGCTGCGCAACGCGATGATTATACTTAGCATTTTTGTCTGTGCGGTCTCTGTTTCGATAACCTGCGAGCCGGCGTGGCGAATTGATGTACAATTTTTTCAGGGGACGTTATCCATTCAACGGCTGTTGATTGGTTTTGTCTGCGCTTCTTTTCTGGCGTATGTCGGCGATGTGGTGGCAGCGGGTCATTTTATAGGTTACCGGTTGACGGACCATCTCAAAGACATTCTGCCATATATGGCAATAGCTGCCGCGATGTACGGCTTGTTATACGGCTGTACGCGACTGGGATTGGGCATACATCTCACCTTTGTTGTCCAGTTGGCGACAGGCATTGGCTTCTATTTAGCCGCGACGTGGGGACTGGGGTCGCAGGTGTTGCGTGATGTTATCGGACTGCTTCGCGGCGAAACTTTCGACTAAGCCATCTCTTTATTCCGTGATTCGGATATTCAAATAGTGAGTGCAACGGCAGTAATAAAAAATCTTCTTATTAATTACTAACCTGTTTCCCCGTATGCAACAACAGATTTTCTAAAAACTGTCGTCAGTTGATAATTTTAGATTACTTTTGTGCGATGATAAAAAATCTTCTTTACATATTGAACACACAACTTATTAAATTCCTTTTTGTATGGAACACCGAAGAGAAATGAATTTGTTTGAAATGCTTGTTACATTCTTTAATTGGTTGAAAAAACTCTTGACAGGTTTGTTGCGGCTTCTTGCAACGACGCTCAAACTCACCTACCACTACGCCTGGATGGTGGCTATTGTAACGGTATTGTTTCTGGCTTGCGGCTTGTACCTCTCACGTCCGACGAAGCAACTCTACAAGGGCAGCACAACGATTTTGTTTTCGCCGGACTTGCGGCAGTATGTTCAAAACGGTTTTGAACAGCTTAATTCATACTGCCTTGCCGAACCCGAGCGACTGGCAGACGCATTACAAATCGACGATACGCTGGCATGCCGCATCCGCAGCATACAGACCTATCCCGTTATTGATTTGAAAAACGATTCCATTCCCGATTTTGTGGATTATGACCGGACAGCGAATTTCGGAACAGATACATTTAACGTGGTGATGCCGGACAGGTTTGGCGTGAAAGTGGCAATACGGCAGTCGCCGGATTTTATGCCCATCCAACAGGGCATCAAGCGCTATTTTGAAACGCAAGCCGATTTTACGCGGGTAAACGAAGCGAGCAAAGCCCTTTTGCTTGAACGAATCGCCTTTTGTAATAAAGAATTACAACGGCTCGACAGCCTGTCCAACTATGACTATTTTGGCGAGGAAAAACGTATGAGTATGCACCTCAACGGGGCAGTAATCCGGTTTGAGCCTTCGCGATACAAGCTTTTTTATGAGAATATGCGCGACCTTTTAAATGAAAAACAGCGGCTTGGCTACGAACTTGCCATGTATCCCGACGGCGTAAGCTTCACCACAGAAAATATGGTTGTGCAAACTTTCTTACGCCTATATAAACTGGCGCTTTGGACGCTTGTCGGTTATTTGTTCGGCGTATTATGCGCGTGGGGCTTTAAACGCCGCAAAAAGGTGAAAACATTTTTCTCGGAGGAATAATCTCTCGCAATGTACACGCTCAAAAAATGGTTTACAGGATATGAAAACAGCTCTTATTACAGGTATTACCGGTCAGGACGGTTCTTATCTGGCAGAATTTTTGCTAAATAAAAATTACGAAGTGCACGGCATTTTACGCCGCTCATCCAGTTTCAATACCGGACGTATCGAACACTTGTATCTCAACGAGTGGGTACGCAATATGAAGAAGAAACGCGCCATTAACCTGCATTATGGCGACATGACCGATTCCAGTTCGCTGATACGCATCATTCAGGAAGTCAAGCCTGATGAAATCTACAATCTCGCGGCTCAAAGTCACGTAAAGGTTAGTTTCGATGTCCCTGAATATACGGCTGAGGCGGACGCCATCGGCACGTTGCGTTTACTGGAGGCAGTGCGTATTCTCAATCTGGAGAAATTGTGTAAAATCTATCAGGCATCCACTTCGGAACTTTTCGGACTGGTACAGGAAGTGCCTCAAAAAGAGACAACGCCCTTTTACCCGCGTTCGCCATACGGCGTGGCAAAACAGTACGGCTTCTGGATTACGAAAAACTATCGGGAAGCGTATGGAATGTTTGCCGTAAACGGTATCCTGTTCAACCACGAGAGTGAACGGCGCGGCGAAACATTTGTAACACGGAAAATAACACTTGCCGCAGCACGTATCGCACACAAAAAGCAGGATAAACTCTACATCGGCAACCTTGACGCTCTGCGCGACTGGGGTTATGCCAAAGACTATGTAGAGTGTATGTGGCTGATGCTCCAGCATCACACCCCCGAAGACTTTGTAATTGCCACAGGAGAGATGCATTCGGTGCGGGAATTTTGTACGCTGGCGTTTCATTATGCCGGCATCGAACTTGAGTGGCGTGGAAAAGGCATAGACGAACAAGGCATAGACATAGCCACCGGACGCATTTTAATAGAGGTTGATCCAAGTTATTTTCGTCCGGCGGAGGTGGAGCAACTGATGGGCGACCCAACCAAAGCGCGTACATTGCTTGGATGGAATCCGACACAAACAACGTTTGAAGAATTAATCAGGCTGATGATAACCAACGACATGAAGCTGGTGGAAAAAGATGTTTGAATGAGAGCTGTTTAAAATAATCCTTGTCATTCCCGCCTGCGCGAGAATGACAGTATTATTTAATCGGCAGTACTTTTGCTGTTACTAATTTATGGGCAATATGTTACAAATGTCTATCCATTGGTTAGAGAAATTAGTTGGGCAAAAAATGTTCTTATTCACCAAATCGAAAGTAAAACCTATGAACAATATCTGCTGAATCAGACAAATTTCAACGCAACTTTACCGCAAAACTATCAAACATTATTGCCGACAGGCGAAGAACTAATCGAAAAATTAAAAGGATTATAACAATGGACAAAACAGCAAAAATATACATTGCAGGGCATCGCGGACTGGTGGGGTCGGCTATTTGGCGATGTTTTGAAGAGAGCGGATATGCCAATCTCATTGGTCGGTCGCATCAGGAACTTGATTTGCTGGATACGGAAGCCGTTCGTCGCTTTTTTGATGAACAGCGTCCCGATTATGTGATTCTGGCAGCAGCCTTTGTTGGTGGAATTATGGCAAATAATCGCTACCGTGCCGATTTCATCTACCGAAATTTACAGATTCAACAGAATGTCATTGGCGAATGTTTCAGACACCGTATAAAAAAGATGCTGTTTCTTGGAAGCACGTGCATCTATCCCGGAGAAGCGCCTCAGCCAATGACGGAGGATGTTCTGCTCTCATCGCCCCTTGAATATACCAATGAACCGTATGCCATTGCAAAAATAGCAGGACTTAAACTTTGCGAAAGTTTCAATATTCAGTACGGTACAAATTTTATTGCCGCTATGCCGACCAACCTCTACGGACCTAACGACAACTTTGATCTCGAAAAAAGTCATGTTCTTCCGGCTATCATGCGGAAAATTCATCTTGCAAAAGCTTTTGAAACCAACGAATGGGACATGATTCGCAAAGACTTGAACCGGTACCCGATAGAAAATATAACAGGTGAGAGCACGGACACGGAGATAGTGGCGATTCTGGAAAAATACGGCGTTTTTCGCCATAATAAACAGATTGCTGTTGAGATTTGGGGAACCGGCAAGCCATTGCGTGAATTTCTGTGGAGTGAAGATATGGCGGCAGCATGTGTCTATCTGATGGAACATGTCGATTTTGAGGACATCAAAAAACTCGCTCTCCCCAACGAAACGAAAGCGATTCGGAACTGTCATATTAATATTGGTACAGGTAATGAAATCTCTATTGCACAGTTAGCTGATATGATTAAGCTGGTTGTCGGATTCACAGGCGAAATTGTTTTCAATGCCGACAAACCCGACGGCACTATGCGCAAACTCACCGACCCGAGCAAACTCCATGCTCTTGGATGGCGTCATACAGTGGAACTGCACGAAGGCATTGAAATGCTGTATCGCTGGTATTTGAAAAATATATAACAGATAAAAACAGACGGGGATATACTTCTGTCTGTGAATTAGTCCGGCTATTTCTTAAACCTTTCAGACTATTCTCAGTCTAAAAGGAGTTTTAAACAACAATACAAAATACGTATGAGCGAAACATTACGGTCTTGTGATAATAAGATAGAACACAATTTCAGTGTGCCGGATGGCTATTTCGAGCAATTTGCGCGACGTATGGATCTGTGCATCGCAGCCTCTGAGAAGTCGTTGAGGCGCAGGGTGCGTCCTTTCCTTTATGCCGCTGTATTTGCGGGCGTGGCGCTTATCGGCGCTTGGTGGCTGACTGCCGATTCTTTTTCGCTGGATGCCGGACAGGCTGCTTCCAGATACAACGAATATTCCGACCAAGTGCTGGATGAAATCAGCGAAGATGTATTGGTCGAATATATTTTGGCAAATGCAAATTAACTATAGAATCAATAACTCACAATGTCATATTATGAAATATCGTGTTTATATCCCTCTTCTGATGTTACTGTTTGTGTTGTCTGCCGTCGGACAAACGAAGAAAAACGACAGTGAAATGTCCAGAAAAAGAAAATCCCTGGACAATGAAAAAATGATTTATCTTTCAAAAAAAATCGGCTTAACATCCGATCAGGCAGTGGATTTTTGGACAATATACAATGATTGCGAAAAACAGATTCGAGCAATTATGAAGAAGAAATTTGCAATCAAAAAAGGACTTTCGGAGGGCAGCACTTCCGCCGACTATGAAGCTGCCAACAAAAAGCTGATAAAACTGGAGGCAGAACGCGCTTCGCTACGGCAAACTTACTATGCGCGTTATCGAAAAGTCCTTTCCGAAGAACAAATTTTCAGATATTACGACGCAGAACACAGCTATCGTGGCGAGTTGCTGAAGAAAATTTGCAAAGAGCATTGCTGTCCGATAGCAAATCAGACAGAGTCGACTGATTATTTCTTTGCCCCGTAAGTTGTATCAAAAGTTAATATAACCGCGATAAACGCAAAAAAAGCCCCGCAAGGGGCTTTTGCTTTGTTTCTGAACGGATTAGCTTATAATGATTTCACGCACCGCACGGAAAAGCCGTGTGCAATATCTGGGTTGGCGTAAGTCGTTTGTACGGTGTTAGAGATGATATATAGGGCATAAGAATTAATCGTACTGCTCCAATAGAAGCCGGTGGTGCCGACACCGGTCACGACACCGTCATAGCAGTAGCGATGTCCGGCGGCAGGCAGGAATAAGAGAGGCTCGGGAGCATCGTCGTCGTGAAGGGATTTTGATGCAAAAATCGTAGGAACATTATCATTAGTTAATCCACTATAAACACCTCCGGTTCCTTTGGCAGCAGTCCATACCGAAGCCTCGTAAATAGCATAACCGGAAGAAGTTATGTTGACTGTCCAACTATTGGAAGGAACACATTTGCCGGAGGAATTGTCGCAAACAACAGGTATCCATGTTAAACCACTTTGAATAGTGGCGTGACCGGATACAGTTGTGTTAATATTACCGCCGGCAGTCTGAGGAGCGCCACAACCATAATTACTAAGCCGCTCAAATTCATCTTGCGTTGGAACACGCCAACCGTCAGGGCAAGGATCGTATTGGGTTTCGACAGACTTCTGGTAATAATAACTGTTTAAACTATAAACACCGTCGGCAGTAACAGTGTTAATTGCCTCCCCGTTACCCCAGAGAGCATCTTGAGCAGGATTTGTTCCTGTGTACCAGTTAGTAGAACCATAGAAAAATTCCCCGTCAGTGGGTATTGTAGATGACTGTCCTGCGACAGCATTGTCTGTTCCGTCATAACGGAGATAATCCGGTCTCTTTACGGCGTGTTCGAGATCTGGACGTCCCCATTGAAACAAACCGCCGTAAACGCAGGCGTCAAGCTTATTAAAAGCATGGGTAGCCAGATATGCCATCTGCTGTTTGGCAGGGGAAAGTCCCAGGTAATCGGCATTAAGTTTAGCTGCGTCAGCGCCAAGATTGTAAACCATAAAGGTAACAGTAGGCATAGCAGGCAAGCATTCTGGCGCAGGAACAGTAACACAGAGAGCGTAACCATCGCTGCCACCCGTATAATTCCATTTGTTACCGTCCCAGACATAAAGTCCGTCCCCATTAGGTTCTAAATAATCGTAGGTGTTCCAGACAATCATCCCCGCCAACGCCTGTTTTTGTTCAGTGGTAGCGCCGCTTATGCCCGGAAATACATTGGGTGCGTTTTCTGGAATCTGTCCCAAATCAACAATACTTACGTTAGA
>JAISXJ010000071.1 GCA_031270565.1 Prevotellaceae bacterium | reverse complement strand
GGATTGGATATGCGGGATTGGTATGCAAGCGGGGCGCAGGGGCAACCGCCCATTGGTGCGAACTTAAGGCTTGGGAAGGTCAAAAGATTAAGACCTTGGGGCTCTGCCCCAAACTCCGCTGGGGATTTCATCCCCAGACCCCTTCTTAAGGGCGGCGAGTGCAACGCTTTTTAATGCAGGTACAGTCTTTTCAAGAAAAGGTACTGGTTATTTTTTTCTTAAGTTCGCGCTTATGGGGCAACTGCCTGTCATATGGCAATAAATCAAAAATTAAAAGGTGTTGTTAATAATGAGAATATTAATTGTTTCTAATACTGACGTGGACAACTGGCATTTGATAAATGTTGGAAAGGAACTTATGCAACGTGGGCATAGTCTTACTGTTTGCTCTATTTATCAAAATTCTGACATCGGAACTGTATTTAAAAATACGGCAGATGTTGTCAGGTTTTCAGAAGTAGAGCATAACCTTGAAAAACATTTCGATTGTGTGCTGACCGGAGATACGGCATTACATCGTTTATGTCTCAAAAAGATTTATATTTTTAATTGTTCAAGCACTGTAGTCCGCTTTGGACCAGGGGCTTGTGATTTTTCTTTTAATTATCGCGATAGGCGAGACAGTGCGTATTGGTTGCGTTGTGCCAATATGCCAGTCGGTAACCCTAAAAACGACAGTATTAATTTCAATACCGAAGAAATCAAGGAGAAAAATCAGATATTATATATCGACAGCGGTCACACTCCCTTTGGAAAGGAAGGCAAGGTGCAAATCGCTGGCATGCTTTTACGAATTGCCCGTGAGAATCCTGGCTATAACCTTGTGATTAAGCCGCGATGGTTGCGAGGGCGCACAACCTACATGACACACCTAAATACTCTCCACCTGTATGATATAATTGAAGAACGCTGTAATGGTGAAATGCCTGAAAACTTAGTTATGTTGAACGAGCATCGCGATTTGCATGAGCTTATCAAGGAAAGCCATTCTGTTATTTCTTTGAACTCAACCGCATCAATTGACGCTCTTTGCGAAGAAAAAAATCTGTGTATATTGTGCAACTATCGTTGTGATGATAAATTTGATTTTCGTTTTATAAACGGAGAACCAAAAGCTGATATGAAAGATGAACTCGATTTTTATCGCCTTACAGGTTGTGTTGTTAATATCAATGATGTGTACAAATATATACCCGGCGGAATCAAGGGAAACGAAGATTTTATTAAAGATATTTTCCCGTTTGGCGTCACCGGAGCGAGCAAACGCATTGCCGATGTGATGGAGCATGTCTATGAAAACTATCTTCGCTACGGCAAATATCCCGCGATAAAAAACTACTCATACGCCAATTACAAAGTTGAAATGACTGCAGGGGAATTTTCGAAAGATGAATTTTTTCAAATACGTATAGAAAACACTGCGCGGAAATGGTTAAGCGACTTCCTAAAAAACAAGATTACAGTAATGCTGGATGCGTCTTCAATTTATTATTGGCTGGAAATAAACTACACGAATTATTCTTTCAACCAAAATGGTATCGACGCTTTGCTGAGGGAGTTCGAATGGAGAAAAAAAGAATTAATCCTTGATAATGCAGATAAACTTAGCACAAATGCAATTGACCAATCGTATGTACTTATGGCAATGTTTGACTTAGGTTACGGCTATAGTATTCCCAATATGCAAAACGTGATTGCGGTTGGACCTTGGAACTTTTACGCAGGGCGCATCCTTCTTGAATGTGGAGAAGAAAAAGAAGGGCTGACATGTTTAGTCAAATTTCTCAGCGAAGCTAATAGCCGCAATTACGAAAAGTATGAGATAGAACAGACGGGCAGAGGCTACAAAACGGCGTATGAGATCGTGTTTAATCACTATAACGGCTTAAATGTGCCGCATTTAGATATTGCGTGTCTGTTTGCCGCGCTGTACGCGAAAAACAAAGAAAACTGCGTTAAATATGAACTTCGCAAAAAGGCATATGAACTTATGACAAGCGCGATGTTATATGACTTGCAGTTTGAAAACGGTTATATGACAAATATCCGCATCGAAGAAGAAGCAAGAAAAAGGTTTTATCATTTTCACCGAGTAATGCACGGGCTATTAAACTCTCCCGCTCCACGGGCGCAAAAACGCCGTTCCGTCTTGGAGAGATTTCATCAGTGTTGGAAGGACCACGGATTAGGATATACTCTCAAACTCGGATTTAAGAAAGTCGCCGGACTGCTGAAAAGTAAAATTCACAGTAAAATTGATCGCGCTTATAACGCCGCTCCATTGCTTATAGCAAAAATGTATCGAAGGAAAATATTAGGCGGGTTAAAATTGTACGCAAAAGTAATGAGAAAATTCGGAAGCGGCGCTAAGCTGTATTTGTCGGCAACCGGTTCTGGTGATACATATGTTATTGCGATGTATTTTAATGCGTTTTGTAAAAGGCGGCCGTCTGATGAAATATCTGTTTTGTGCGTTGCTGATAATCAGAGTAAAGCGGCGGCGGATTTGTTCGATATTGAAAATGTTGAAATAATCAGTAGAAAAAGATTCGGTCGATTAGTGTCTTTGTTGGTATATGACTTGAAGGATATTACTAAATTAAATACTCTGCACTGCCATAATGCACAGCATTACGCGCATATTATTATCCGATTGTCAGGATACAAGGGTATGACTTGCTCGATGCTGACTTGGCAAAGAAGCTTCGCGGACATTCCAAGAAACGAAAGACAACCCCCAAACTTCAGTTACGTTGGGATAGAACAACTTTTTACAGAAAATTCATTGATACAGGATAGAACTGTTTTGTTAGTTCCGAAAGCTAAAGGCGTTAAGGGTTTGCCGACAAAATTTTGGATTTGGCTCGCCAGAGAGTTATCCAATGTCGGTTTTAAGGTTGCTACAAACTGTGTTGGCGACGATAAGCCGATAGAAGGCACGGTGGCGGTTACTTTTCCATACTGTAACAGCGTACCGTTTTTGGAGATGGCAGGTGTAACCATTGGGGTTCGTAGTGGTTTTCAGGATATAACCGAATCTGCAAAATGTTTGAAAATATCGCTATATTGGGATTTTAACGATAACATTAAATACTCTTTATCTTCCAATTTGATTGATACGTTCTCACTATCAGCGTTTGAACAACCTAATCAATATGAATTTGAATTGCGAAAAAGCCTTCATGCAGAAGTTGCACTGATTCATAAGCTCGTCAATATGGCCATTGATTATGTAAATAGCAATGGGAGGACACTTGCGTGAATGTATTAGGTGTAATCCCTGCCCGCTACGGAAGCACACGTTTCACCGGCAAACCGCTCGCCGACATTCATGGCAAGCCGATGATTTGGTGGGTGTACGGCAACGCTGTGAAAGCAATGAAAATATCGCGGGTGATTATTGCGACTGACGATAGAAGAATTGCAGATGTATGTGAATATTATGGTATTCCGTATATGATGACTGCGAATTCTCACATGACTGCGGCAAATCGTTTACAAGAAGTTTCTGAAAGTATTGCGGCAGATTTTTATGTGGCGATAAACAGTGACGAACCTCTGCTTCCGGTTGAGGCAATAGACGCTGTTGTACCAGACATTGTCACGCAG
This sequence comes from Prevotellaceae bacterium, assembly GCA_031270565.1. Classification (GTDB taxonomy): domain Bacteria; phylum Bacteroidota; class Bacteroidia; order Bacteroidales; family Paludibacteraceae; genus F0058. Next base: position 3,917 of record JAISXJ010000071.1, on the reverse strand, counting down.
GATGTGCCGTTTGGAACGAATATTATTACGGAAATGCATATCCCTGCAGAGGTGAATGATATAGCTAATATTAAAGTCGCGTTTGACAATGATTTTAACGCCCTGTATATGTCGCGCTCGCCCATTCCCGCGCCATTTAGAACACTTGATTACAAATATTACAAGCACGTCGGCATTTTAGGTTATAACAAATTGATGCTCGACTTCTATCATGATTCGATGCCCGGACGTTTTGAAAGCATTGAAGGGATAGACACGTTACGATTTTTGGACTATGGTAAGCAACTGAAATTTATAACGGTAAGTGAATGCCGCTCCTTGTCGGTGGACACGCCTAAAGACCTTGAATATGTAAAGGAGGTTTTAAAAAAACGTTATGAAGAATAATATTCACATTCTTGACTGCACCCTTCGTGATGGCGGATATGTAAACGAATGGAAATGGGGATTCCTCCGCGCAAGAGCGATTATCAACAATTTAGTCCGCGCAGGTATTGACGTAATTGAGGTCGGATTCTTGCGGAATGTGAATGGCTACAACGAAAACGTCACCACATGCAACCGGATTGAGGAACTCAACCGGCTGCTGCCAGACAGATGCGGCCGTTCACATTTCTCAGCAATGGCTATGTGCAGCAATTACGATGTTATAAGGTTATCGCCGTACAATGGACAAGGTATAGAACTTGTCAGAATTACTGCGCATGATTATGACATTGACGAAGGGTTTGAATTTGCGGAAAAAATAAAAACTCTCGGCTATAAGATTTCAATAAACCCTATTAATATAATGGGTTACAGTACGGAACAAGTGCTTGCGATTATCAAAAAGGCGAACGCCATTGCACCGTACCAGTTTTCCGTTGTGGATACGTTCGGCAGTATGAAACTCCGCGATATGGAACGGCTTGTCAGAATCGTTGACTGTGAATTGAATCCTGACATTCGTCTTGGAGTGCACTTGCATGAGAATATGTCGCTCGGAGTTGCGCTTTCGCAACGATTTCTTGATATAAAGTTTCAGAGGGATATCACAGTTGACGCATCGCTTATGGGTATTGGACGCGATCCTGGAAATTTGCCAATAGAATTGATTACAGACCATATTAACGACAACTTCGGCGTGACGTATAAAATCGAATACTTGCTTGACTCCATTGAAGACCATATTTCTGAAATGCGCGGCAAGTCTAAATGGGGTTATAACACGGCGTATTACCTTTCAGCACGGCACAATCTGCACCGAAATTACTCGGAGTACTACCTTAACAAAGGTGACTTGACACACCGAGATATAAATGCAATTTTTGAGAATTTTAGCGGCAATAAAAAAACCGCGTTTGACAAGGAATATGCGGAAACGTTGTATATTGAGTACAAGTCAAATAACATTGATGACACGGTTGACAGTGAAAAACTCACCGCAAAATTACTCGGACACAAGATATTGATTCTTGCACCCGGCGCGACCTTGACAACGCACAAAAACTTTATTCTCAATTATATTTCGAAGCATAAGCCTATTGTTGTATCTGTGAACTTTGTTCCGACTGATTATGATATCGACTATGCCTTCTTTGGTAACGCACGCCGCTATCAGATGTCTGAAGGCAAACTTTGTAAAATTATTACGACCTCGAATTTTACTGCGGAAAAGACGGATTATCGCCTAAATTATATCAAATTGTTCAATAAGAACGATAAATTTGTTAACTCAATGCTGCTCTTTCTTCGTTTTATTGGCTCGATTGGCATAAAGAGAGTTTCACTAGCAGGAACGGACGGATTTGTTAAGCACAAACAAAACTACTTCGACGAATACCTGTGGAGTGCAAACCAGAATATAGCTGATATAAACGTTTACACAAGCAATCTTTTGCACAGTACTGGCGTCGAGTTGAATTTTATCACTCCATCGTTGTATGATAAGGGTGAAATGAACTATGGAGGTACTATCTAAATGATAAAGCATCTCATAATCGACGTTGACGGAACACTTACCGACGGCGGTGTGTACTACGACAGTCATGGTAACGAGCTGAAAAAGTTCAATACAAAAGACGGAACAGGATTTTTTATCGCAAAGGCGGTCGGTATTAGGCTGATTGTCCTCACAAGCAGGGAATGCGAAGCAACTCTGCGCCGCATGACCGAATTAAAAACTGATATTGTTTGTCAAAATGTAAAAGACAAAGCGGCTTGGCTGCGGAATTATATGGCTGAAAGTAATCTGCCAAAGAGCGAAATCGGATATATCGGGGACGATATAAACGACTTGCCGCCTATGCGGTTGTGCGGGTTTGTGGGTTGCCCTGCCGACGCTTGCAAAGAGGTCAAGGCAATCGCTAATTACGTTTCGTCCGTAAACGGAGGTTACGGCGCGGTTCGCGATTGTATTGAATATTTGCTGGCTGAATCAGATACATGGTCTAAATATGCTGAACAAGTATATGGTAATATAGGGATATGATTAATGTGGATATAACTGGAGAGTTCAGAATGTACTCGCGGACATTTTCTTTTGCCAAGCGACGCACAGCTATTGGCTGCGTAGCCAGTTAATTAGGGCGTGTTTGAAAACTGGATTCCTATAGTCGAGCTTACTCGACGCAGCGCGAAATTACAGCGGTTTCATTCGAAATTTCGCGCTACAAGAATTTTCAAACACGCCTTAGCGGTTGTCATTCGGCCGCCGGGCAAGGGGCATCCCATTCAATAGTATACTGCCGTCGAACCCGGATTCGGAATACCCGCGCATCATGGTGTCAATATATTTAGCGTCCGGCGGATTGGTCGCTCGTGGGTCTTTGGTTTTTTTCCAAGGGGTCATCACATACGCCATTGCCGAGATTCGGCTTCCGTTCAATTCGACAATTATATTATCTTTCTGGTAGTGTTTGGGGAAGCCTTCACATCGGTTTAGCTTCTGCTCGTCGTTATTGTGAAGTTCCCATATGACAGCGGGTGTCCTCGCGCTCGGAACCGGTTCTATGTTGGCAAAGAAATGAAAGGTCAGCTTCCAGCCGCAAATATACACATTTCCGACGCGTTTTGCGTCCGGGCAGCGTTCTAACATACGGGCAGAAGACATATTGCTGCCATAAGCAAGATAGTACCGTTTCTGCGGCGTTATTTCACTAAGTAATCGCTCCCAGTGGTCCGTATAGTCTTCTCCCCAGGAACCTGTGATGCAGTTGCGTTCCCGCAGTTCCGCAGTGTGGCTGTCTATGATATTCCAAACCATTGCGTGGAATTCAGGGCATACATTTGGCGCGGTATCAAGGAACGCCCGCAAACCGCCTTCTTTGAAAACGTCTAGCGCCTCAAGAGTCCCGGATTCTCCTTCATAACCGTGACCGGACAGTCCGCGGCCAAGACTGGACGTTAGGGCTGATTCAAGGATTTTTCGCGTGAAATCAGCCTCCGGTTTTCCCTGTTTTAGAAATTCCCGCATAAAGATAGCCGCGCCGATATAAGTCGGCATGTAGCAAAAATCTACCCGTGCATCACTTGGAATTTTCCAAGTGTCGGTCAGCTTAAACGAACCATCAGGGTCTTGAAAGTTCCCGAGTTCACGCAGGAAGCCGATGTCAGCTTTCGATTCGTCCGCCAGCGCCTCGCGAAGCAGCTTGCGAGTGCGGCTAAACTCCGCAAAGTCCGGGGCGTCAGCGGGTACCTTACGGAAGCGCGGCCCGTCGCTGGAATTAGTGTTCATTAGAAATAGACCTCCTTCGAGCAAGCTCGACGAAATGCGTTGAAGCGTTCGCATTCCCTAACGGTGATTTGTCCGTTGAAAAAGTTTGGCGTTTAATTAATTCGTCATTCCTTAATAGACAAGAATGCCTAATTTTGCGCCATTTCTGTGTTTTAAAATCCAGTATTTAAGCCATTCTGTTTTATTCAGGGATAAGCCCTTA
>JAISXJ010000043.1 GCA_031270565.1 Prevotellaceae bacterium | reverse complement strand
TCGTAGCCATTCCAGTATTGATAGTTGTATTTTGGAGAGATGGCAATAACGTTGTTTAACTGAGCAAAAAGACTCCACTGTTGATTGAGCACGTAGCTGAGGCTTAGATTCAAATCATTGACGGCAGGCAGCGTAATGAGCGTTGGCGTAGCGGCAGCGTATATTTTTGCGGAAGTTTTTGAGCCATAGAAGTAGTTTATTCCCGCAATCCATTTTTCGGCAAACTTCAGGTCTGCGCCGATGCCAATCTCCAGTCCGCGCCTGTGCCACGCGCCAATGGCAATGCTGTCGGAAGCATTGTCAAGTTGCCATACGTTGTAGAGCATCTGTGCGTGAATATTAAACCGCTCCTTGTGATTGTAGGCAATGCGTGCCTTGCCGTAGAAAACCGTCCCGTTGGCATAGTCGGCGGTAAAGGTGTTTCCGGGAATCGACAGCGGCAAAATGGAATTGTCGGGTGTGTGGCTCTGATTGTAGAAAAACTGTTGGTTGCGCACCATCTGATAGCTGATACTTCCTTCAATCATCAGTCCGGTGAGCGGACGCAGATTGAATCCTGCAAACAAATCAAAAGGCGTATAGCTGTTATGCAAGGTTGGGAGATTTATGGCGTAATAACGGTTTTCTTTCAGCGTAGCGTCAAGGCTGTTTACTCTGTAATCTCCTGTTATGCCGGCGTAAATATTGATAAGATTACTCAATGTATAACCTGCTTTTATATCGGGAGAGGCAGCGACAATGCTGCCCTTGCCGAAGTTCAGCCATGTTTTCACCCCCAGTCGCAGATTAAGTCCGCGTCGGTTAAACAGGTAGGCAGGCAGAACGGCGACCACTGCATTGGGTTTCCACGATGAGATAAAACCGGATTGTCTGTTCGGCAGATAGGCGTGTGTTGACGGGTTATAATTCAGGAAAAATGTTCCGTCTGAATAGGGCGTTTTATAGAAAAATGTCCGTACTTCACCGTCGATTTTGATTTGATGCTGTTCCCATTCAACGTCCATTGAGGCATGTCCGACAATTTGATGTTCGGAAATGGCATCGCGTGTGGTGAGTAAATGGTAATTCAGTCCGGCGTCGTAGAGCCAGCCGCCTGACGAACGGTTGCGGTTGCGAAATCCAACGGCAACGGTAGCGCGATTAAGGCTCTGTTCCGACAACAACAGCGAATCGTATGCGGTTTGATTCTCAAAGGTGTTGATATATCTCCGTGAAACATCATTGCGCAGACTGTCATTACCGTAGTAGTTAAAGGCTTCGTTGTTATAACCGGCAGAAAGATAGAGCGCCCCTGCATTGAAGTTTTTTACGAAATTAAAATAAAGACGTGTGTTGTACAGTTGCTTGTTGCGGTCGCTTTTACTGACTGTTGCAATACCGTTGTGATGCAAGCCGATGTCAAAATAACCGTCTCTGTTGTTAATGATAGGATACCAGATGTCCGCAAGCCACGTAAACGCCGCACCAACTCCCAGACGTGCGAAGCCGGGCTTTGCTGCCTCACGGTTGCTGTACGACAACTGAGCGGGGGCAACGGGATAAAGCGGTACCGGCGGCGGCATAATTAACGACGAATAATCACTGTAATAAGCGGGTATTTTATCTATTGTCGGTTCGGTGATGGACGGGCTGATACTCATGCGTTTTGCCTCCATAACTTCCGGTACGTAATTGCGCTCAATCTGAATGTTGCGCGTAATTGTGCTGTCTTTGCTTTGCGCTGAGGCAAGCATAATGCCACATACAGCTATACACAAACCTGTTATTCTCTTTTTCATATTTAAAATCCGTTTTCTTTAAGACATTAATCAGTAAACTTTCTCGCCTTCGCGTTTGGCAATGGCGTTGAGCCGTTGAATAATCATTGGTTGAATATCGTCATGCGTTTTGTAGTTTTCCTGCAAACTCAGCAGATACTGTTTGGCTTGAAAATCATCCTGCCTGTTGATGCAGATGTCGGCAAGGAGTACAAAACTGCGTGCTATCCAGTACTGGTGAGGCGACCCCTCCTTGAGCAGACGCATAATTTCCGTTTCGGCATCGGTCAGGTTGTTTTTTGTAAAATAGAGACCGGCGAGCAAATAACTTGCCTCTGCACCCATTTCGTGGCGTGTATCTGCGGTAATGGTTTTCAGGTCGTCGATTGCGCTGTTGACTTCATTCAAGGCAATATAGGCTTTTGCCCGACAGTAGCGTGCCTCCCTGATACGATTCGCATCGCGTGCAACATCGTTAAGTATGAGACTGGCGGCATCAACAACCTGCTCATACTGATTGAGCCGGTAACGGCAACGCAGCGTTCCGAGCAGTGCGGCGCTTTTGGTTTCAGGCTTGTCGGACGACTGTTGAAGTTGGTCGAAATAAGATGCTGCCGCGTTGAAATCCTTTTTGTCGAACGCAATATTGGCAGCCTGCGTAAGGGCGTGTTCCATGTGGCGATTGCCGTCAATATGCGTGAGGCGGTCATAAGCGGTTAAGGCACGGTCGAACTCTTTGAGACTGACATAACTCTCTGCCTGATAATAAAGAGCTGTAACGCAACGCAAGCTGTTTGACGTGCAGAAGTTTTTGATGTAGCCATCGAAAGCTGTTGCCGCCGCCGTATAGTCGCTTTTGGTATAAAGCCGTTCGGCAGCCGTAAAGGTCAGCGAATCTTCCTGTTCCCTTTGCAACGAGTTGCCCGCTCCGCGCAACGACTGCCGATAGGCGGTGTACTCGTTTACCCGATTCTCCTCCACATAAAGCGACTGCATACTTTCCAGCGCCGTGAGCGCCTCTTCGCTGCCCGGATAGGCGCTTACTATCTTTTTATAGGCTTCGATAGCTTTGTTATGCTCGTTCATATTGGTATATATCATCCCCACTTCGATAGCGGCTTTACGTGCCAGCGGCGTTTTGGAATGTTTGGCAATCACTTCCTGATAGGTTTTCACGGCTTGGGAATAATTTTCCTGCAACACGTATGCGCGACCTATCTCATAACGGGCATTGGCGGCATATCTTGAGGCAGGATAGTTTTTCAACAGCGTCTCCAGTTCTCTGATTTTTTGGGCATAATTCTTTTCCAGTCCCGCAATAAAGGCTCTCTGAAACGTGGCATAATCCGCCATACGCGGCAACACCTCAATGGCTTTGGAATAGTAACCGGTGGCGGTTTTGAAATCTCGTCTGTGAAAATAGCAGTCTGCGGTACGGTTGAGAACGTCCATATAGATGGTTTTGTCGTTTTTATCACCCTCTTTGATGTATTTTAGCAACCATGTCAAAGATTGGGAATAGGCGTCTTCCTCGAAATAGGTATATGCCATTGTATAATATGCCTTCAATGTTTCTTCAGAGGAGCGTCCCTGTTTTTTCGATAGAAAAGTATTGAGGTCGGCGCGACATTTGGCATAATTTTTCTGCTGATAATAAACCTCCGCACGCCATAGATAGGCTTGCTGGGAGAATGATTTTGCCGAATGAAGCGCTATTGACTGCGAAAAGAATGTCTCTGCCTTGTCGTAATGTTTCTCTGCCAGTTCCGAAACTCCCATCTGAAAAAGGATATACTCCTTTGCCAGCACCAGTTTGGGATTGTTCGATTTGAGTTGTTTCATTGCTTCGTAGGCGGCGGCATAATTTTTTTCGGAAAGGTAGGCTGTTGCCAGATGACTGTAGATTTCGTCCGTATGTCCGGAGTTTGGAAATTCGGTCAGAAAGCGGGTGAAAGCCTTGACGCTCTCACCAAGCACAGAGCCTGTGCTGTTGGTAACTATGGCGTAATTGTAAAGGGCTTCTTCCTGAACAACCCTGTCAATCGGTTGTAGCGAGGCGGTTTGATAAGCCATACGCGCCTTGCTGAAATTATTCAGTTTCAACTGACAGTGCCCAATGTGCAGATAGGCATTTTGAGAGAGACTGTCGGTTTGGGTGGTTACTTTCGAGAGGTGTTCAATGGCGGCGGCGCAGTTATCGGTTTGGTAACAGGCTAATCCCAACATATACATGTCGTTGCGATGCACCTTTTCTGCCAGATTGCTGTAACGGTTCAGGTAGGTAACGGCATCGGTAAAATTACCCTCTCTGTAGGAAGATTCTCCCAAAATACGATAGGCTTCCGCATTATATGGGCTGTTTGGGAAACGCTGAACCAGCGCTTTGCCCGTTTCCACAGCCTTGCCCGATTCGCCCAGCTGGTCGTAGATTTGCAGGGTGTGATAGGCGGCAGGCTCGGCATAGCCGGTACCCGTACATTGCACAAAATTCTCCAGAGCTGTTGTGTAATCACCCATACAGTAGTCGGTGTATGCCGTAAAATAGAGCGCTTCGTTACGGTAGGATTCTCCTTCCGAACTGACATCCAACGACACAAACGCCTGTTTGGCATTGATATAATCCTTCTGCTGCAGATAGGAATACCCTTGCGTAAAGAGCATTTCAATCTTCTCCTCGCCGTTAAGGTCATCGGCGGAGAGTTGGTTGTAATGGTTGACTGCCTGTTTATAATTACCCTTTTCAAATGCCAGACGTCCGAGCATATACATGACCCGATTATTCATTGGAGAATAAGGGTAAGTTTCTATGTAGGCGGTGAGCAGGTCGGATGTGCGATCATCTTTCAGGGCGTAGGCACAGCTTGCAATATAGTATTGTGCCTCTTGATAGGCGCTGCTGTTAGGATTTGCCGACAGGACATACACCTCAAACGCTTTACGTGAAGCGCTGAACTTTTGTTGATTGTAGAGGTCGCGCCCTTCGTTGAACAGGAAGTTGTGGTCAGCACGAATTTGGGTTTCCTGCGCCAAGCCACATACGTGCAGAACGATGGCGGCAGTTAGGGAGAAAAACAGTTTTTTCATAATATCCGGGAAATATACTTACAGTTTGGATTCATTTATCAGCCGTTGCACAGCCTGTTTGATGGATGGTAATCCGATACGGTTGACATCAATGGCATCAAGCGGAAAGAACGCCGCCTGCGCCACATCGTCGTCACATGTGATAGCCGACAGACCGGAGATATCAACCCGAAAAAACATATCAAGTGTACGCACCGTGAAATCAGCATAAAAATACGTGTTAGGAACGGAAAAACAGTAGTGAATATTGTTTACGGCGAGATGCAACTCTTCGTTGATTTCGCGAACAATTGCCTCTTCGGCGCTTTCGTTCAAGTCCACGAAGCCGCCCGGCAGGTCAAGCGACCACTGATGTGGCTCGTTGGCGCGTGTGCAAAGCAGCAATTCGTTGTCGGGCGAAAAAATAAATGCCGCCACAGCTGCCACAGCATTAAGATAATATTGAAAATGGCAGTCTTTGCATATTTTGGCGCGGCTGTTCTTTTCAACAAATGCCGTTGACCCGCAACGCGGACAGTAACGAAACGGTTCTAAGGGGTGTTTCATCCGGTTCAGTTTTTATTAGTGTTATGATTCGTAATGAGCAGATGTGCGCCCTGTGCACACTCTTAATTAGTAGTCAGGGATAACAATAGAAATTTGAAAACAGTCAAAGAACAACGCTGCAAAGATACGCCTTTTTTTAGTTTGTAGTTATTAGAGTGTAGTTGTTAGTGAATAGTGAATAGTGAATAGTGAATAGTGAATAGTGAATAGTGAATAGTGAATAGTTATCTCGTCTAAAAAACGAATTAAAGGCATTAAAGATAGCTTATGCCGAGCTTTCCATGTAGCATAAATGTTCGGAGAAAGTGATAGAAATAGCCGACGAGATGTTTGGTTTTGACTTAAAAAAAAAGTACGAACAAGAGCAGTCTCGGCATTGCGCGAAGACGTCCAAGTAAAGCATTCGTGCCATTACTTTGGTATCTCCCGCAGCGGATATTACGCCTCATTAAAGAGCGAACATAGTCACAGTCTTAGCGAATCTGTGGTAGTTGAACTGGTTCAGGAACAGCGCCGTCAAATGCCTCGGGTAGGCGGTCGCAAGTTGTATAAAATGCTCGAAAAAGACTTGGCTGAGGCCGGTAAAATAGGCAGGGATAAGTTTTTCGACATTTTGCGCCGTAACGGACTGCTGATTGAGCGCATCAAAAGCAGTACCCGTACTACGAACTCGTATCATCGTTTTCACAAGTACGGCAACCTGCTTTACAACCGGCAGATAACGAGTCCCAACGCGTGCTGGGTGTCGGACATTACCTATATCCGCACCTTATCGGGATTTGCGTACCTGTTTTTGATAACCGACTATTATTCACGAAAAATAGTTGGTTGGGACTTGTCCGGAAGCCTGTCCATCGAAGGCGGTTTAAACGCGCTTCAAATGGCGCTTAAACAGCGAAGCACAGGCAGTGGGGAGTTAATACATCATTCTGACAGGGGCGTACAGTATTGCTGCAAGGATTATGTTGATTTGCTGACAAAGCACCATGTTCAAATCAGTATGACTGAACAAAATCATTGCTACGAAAATGCGAAAGCCGAACGGGTAAACGGAATACTTAAAGACGAGTTCCTGTTAAACAGTACGTTTAATAATTTTTCCGTTGCAAA
>JAISXJ010000176.1 GCA_031270565.1 Prevotellaceae bacterium | reverse complement strand
AGGTAAACAGATTCCAATTTTCTGCCGTCAGCAGCATAAATGTTTACAATACGGTTTTTATTGCTAAAGAAAATCTGATTCGGCAGATTAAGAACATTGTATTCTATCTTGGTTATTTTACGCCCTGTGTCTGAAATCATATTGCCGTTAGCATCGTATTGAAATGTTGCTATGTCGCCGGTCGGATTGTTCTCTTTAACAAGATACTGATTTTGATTCTGTCCAAAATCCTCAATATACTCTACTTGATTTCTGAGATAGCCATACCACATATTGTCAATAATCTTATTGCCCATAATGCGTTGAAATTGGGTAATATTGCCTTGCCGGTCATACGTAAAAGTTTCCGAAAAGCCGCCGGTCTGTGAAGTTCCCTTTGTCAAGCGATTAAGTGCATCATACTGATACGTGTATTTGTTCCGCGTTGAACCGTATGTCCATTCCTTTGATGAAATATTGCCGTTGTAGTTTCCGGAATAATTCAGTACTTCTTCAAAACTGCCGCTTTTTTTCTGCGTCAGCCAGTTCTGAATATTGTATTGAAGCGTTTCTTCATCTGCGCCATTATACCGTTTTTTGATAACAAGATGTCCGAGTTCATCGTAAAAATTTTCGGCAAGCAAAATATAATAGTTATCAACCATATAATAAGTTTGCTTCAATCGTCCGGCATGATCATACAAGTACGTATAAAATTCCGATATATACGTATTTACAGTAGGACTGATAGAATGTTTTTTTAACATGTTTGACAGTTTATCAGTAAAATCATACCTGTTAAACACCATATCGTATCCGCCCAGATGATTGGTGGAGCGGTTTTGTATAATATTGCCCCGTTTATCGTAATAACAAACTGATACCAAATATTTTCCGGAATTATCCAAAAGATACGTTCTGCTGCCTACAAGTTTGGTTGTAACATTTGAATACATAACTCCGTAGCCGCTCTGTGTTGCATACTGTAAGGCGCTGCGTTCTCCGGCAGACAAAAGCGATAACAGATTATCATATTTGTCATAATAATTAACCGTCAGCAGCGAAACAACCTGTCCTCTGAAATAGGTGCATGAGTAACCGGTATCGCCCAGTTTGTATTGATGATTCGGATCATAAACTTCAGTAATAATCAGATTGACAATATCACCCTGCAATTGTGCGTGTGTCCGGGAAGCGCTCATAATGCAGGTATAAAGTATTCTGCCAAATGTGTCATATTTTATCATCGTCCAGTGATTGGAAAGACGCTGATTGCCATCCTGTGAAAGAATCAGTCTGTTAGCTTTGTCATAAACCATATAAATCGGCTCGCAACTTGGTAAACGTTTGTAAATCAAATTATTGCGTTCATCGTATTTATAAACATAACAATAATCTTTTAAGATATAATTATCATCCGGAATAGTAGTGCCACTAAACCCATAGGGAGCCGGCGGCAAAACATAACGCAAACGACCGAAATCGTCATAAACATAGCATGTGCGGCTGTCAGCGCCATGCACAGTCATTATCAGTCTGCCGAGTTTGTCCTTATATTCTGCTACCGTTTTGCCGTCTTCATCGGCAGAAATCGTTTTGTAAAGCGTATTTGCTTCATACTTGCTTGAGCATGTAAGCTTGTTGCCAACTATTTGATAAAATGGCACTTCGTTAGCATTGTTTGTCGTATAGGTAATTTTGGTTGGGTGCGTTTCCCATGCAACGCCTGCTCTCTTTTGCCCCAAAACACGATTCAACGGAGAGGCTTCATAAAGCGTTTCAACAAACGGTCGGCTGTCATTGGCGTAAAAGATTTTTGCAGCGTTGATAAAAGCGCTTTCGCCGACATACGCACCATCGGCGCTACTACCAACAGTTGTTGGCAGATAGTTTTTTGTTGCCCGTCCGAATGCGTCGTACTGAATATAGGAAATCATGTCTTTTTTCGTCGGCGTTATTTGCTTCAAAACCGTTTCCTCAGCACGTCCAAGATCGTCAAAATAGTCAATCTGCACAAGTGCATTTGTGCCGCTCGCATCCTGACAGGTACTGGTCAGGATATAATTTTGATTATTGCTTTGTGCCAAAACAGTTGCTGCCGGAAATAATAAAAACAGCAGCGAAAGATATATGTACGTTTTCATAATACGTTAGATATAAAATGTTTTAATTTACTGTTTATAATGATATTCAAACTGTTGTAACAGTTTTTCATCAGTGTCTCTGGTTTTTATCAGTCTGCCGTAAGCATCGTACTCAAACTGTGTGGTATTACCCTGCGGGTCGGTAATGGATGTTATTCCGACAAGCGGTTTATAGGTATAAGACGTAATCCACGCATTGGGCAGTTTCTCAAGCAGTTTTTGCCTCCATGCAAAAATTTTCGCTTCTTCAGATACAGTGTTTCCGGTAGATATTTGAGATATAATACTGTCAACCTCTGTAACTGTTGCATTTTCAATTTTTACAACCGGATACTGATAATTGTACCCCCAAAGATAGACCGTTGAAATGGAGCTTTCCTGATCTGTCACAGAGAGTATATTCCCGAATTTATCGTAGGTAAAGGATATTTTGGGCTTAAAATACGACGAGTAATTATTTACAGTGGCGTTGCTTTTACTTAACAGATAATCAATTCTTTCTGGCTTGTATATTGCCCCTGAAGAAGTGGAATATTTCGCAAACTTACGGTATTCGCCGGAAATCACGTTGAAACCGATTAGTGGAAAATAATTAGAACTTGGAGCACAAATCAAACTTGTGTCAATGGCAGGAAAGTCATGGACATAAGGTGTGTAATCAATATACGTGTACTTTGTTACATACTCCGAAAGAATATGTCTGTCAGTCATTTTCTTGCAAATCTCCAGATCGTTGCCTGTCGTGATTTCAAAAGGATAAACAAATTTTGTCACTTGTCTGTCTCCATCACTTTTTCTTACGCTAATGTTTGTTAACAAATTGTTGTTGTTGTATGTATATCCTTCTACTGTCTTTATCGTTGCATTACCGTTAGCATCGTAAAAGATTTCTTCTTTCCGGCTTGGCAGGTAAGAGTTATTGCTGATTTCATAAATAGAAGCTCTAAAATCAGGAGAGTAGCTGCATGGATTTGGTTTTACTTCCAGTCCTCGAAACGGTTCTCTTACAAGCTTGATATATTGAAACTTTAGCTCTTTTACAAGTTTTCCGTCAGCAGAAAAATCCGTTTGGGAAATCAATTTTCCTCTCTCTTCATCCCGGCTGTTTGGTCTGAAAAAATCTCTGTAATAATATGGCAACATCGTTATAACAGGTGGATTATCCGGATTGGTATCAAAATTGGTGTATTTATAAACCGTAGATCCCAAAGTATTTTTATTTGCGTCTTTTACAGTTTCTATTACTTGAGAATAACCAACATAACTGCCATTTGTCAATATGGAAGGTGTGAAAGCTTCTGACTTTAGGAACTTGAAAATTATTTTTCCATTAACATTTTTAAAGGCATAAGTCAATGCAGGCATTACTCCTAAAATACCACTTGATGCAGGATAGGTGTATTCTCTTATGCTTTCAACATTTTTATTGCTGTTTTTGTAAGTAATTGTTTTTATCCTTGTCCCGCCGGCATACTTTTGATTAGCCTCATTGATGATTTTGGGTGTATATATTACGGAATAATTATCTGCAGACTCGAATTCCATCCTGAAAACTCGAGAGTATGCATTGGCTTCAAAATCAAACTCAACACTTCCACCTGTCGGATAGGTTATCTGTTTTAGCATACCGTTTGTTATGTCTGTGGTTGTTTCTCTACTGTACGGGAAATACTCCTTGTTGTAATCAATATCCAATATATTGGAGTAAGCATGATTATCTCCTTTTCCATTGTAATATCCCCACATATCTCTACCCCCTTTGACGTAGCCTAATTTCTTCCTGCCCAAATAGTCAAAAGTATATGGAGGTTTTCCATCTTCGGATACCTGTGTAAGATATAATCTCATTCCAGTAGATGACTGATAAGTGAAATTCACTTTTTTGACGGTGTTATTCTGGTTATCTGTTAAAATTATACTATCCAGTTTTTTCCAATGAGGTTCTTTGGAAATGACAGAATTTAGTTTTATAGGTAAATCCTTCGCATCGGATGTTGAAAAAGTTAATTTAAAATTTTTCCCTTCAATTAAGCGCAAATAGCAGTGTCCAATGTCCTGATACGAATAAAATTCCCCTTGTTGACAAGTAAATGGGGACTCCATATATCCTCCTTGTATATAGGAATACGAATAATTTTTGTCATTCACTTTGGACGAATATTCAAAATTAATGATTTCGTCGTTAGTTAAAATAATGCGACTGAGCATCCATGACGTTGCTACACCACACTTATTGATTATTTGCGTCTCATTACCGTTTGTTGCTGTTGTTTCAATTGGACAATCTTCGTAGTTTGTATTTGAATTATTAGATAACTCATTTTTTATCCCAAAAACATACTGTATTCCGTCCTGCATTGTAAGAACAAAGGTTGTAATTGTGCCGTCCAATAAACCACTGATTAGCTTTCCTTCAGAGAAATTTTTTGTTGGGACGGTTTTAGTTTCTACTTTTATTTCGGGATGCCCTATAACATGAAATTTTCCGTCTTTTCCTATAATCATTTTTCCTGAAAAACCGGATACCGAAATAAAATATTCATCCGATTCGGTGTCTGCAAACTTTCTCTCAAAAAATTCTGAGCTTGTACCACACGTATTTTTCGGTACAAGACCATGACAGGAGCATTCCAAGTTATCTGATTTGTACACCGGAGAAAGAAACTCCTCTCCCAAACAATATTGCCAATTCATATACGTCTCATTAGGATTCCAGTATGTTGGTGTGTACGGTTTTGTGTAATTATACTTATCATTGCCTTTTTTATCTGGCATTTTTGATAAAAATCCATATGCAGTTGCCTGACCAATTCTGCGACAATTTCCGGTAGCAGAAATATACTTGCCTCCTCCATCTATGTAGTATCCAAAATTATTATTTATCTCATCAGGTAAGTCTCTTACAGATCTTGTAATAACTCCGCCTACTTCCAAATTCCAGTTTTGTCCTACCCATGTTGGGTGTATATCAGGTAGAAGTCCGCCGGAATTGTAAGATAGTGTTACGGGCAGCGTATAGTTGCCACTTTTTATTTCCATTAAGGGAATGGAAATATCCGCTCTGCCTGTATAGTAGCTGACAGGAATATTACCAACTATTCCCAAACTTGCAGCCTCAGGGCTTTGAAAAGTTACCGGAAAATCTTGTGAGTGTAAAAAATGTATCGCACAAAGATTGATCGCTGTCAAAAATATTATCTTTTTCATATTGTTTATAATTATTTAAATTGAATGTCTGACGTTTAATTTTTAACGTTTTATAATAGTTTGCATCAGCACCATATCATCGACGTGCACATAAACGGTGTACGAGCCTGTCATCAGGTGGCTCATGGAGATTACAGTCTCGTTGTTGCCTGCCTGCTGATAGCTGGGAGACGTCTGGCAAAGAGGAATCCCGCCATTGGCATGAACTGTAAACCAGACCATTGCGTTACGTGTTAATCTGTATGTAATCTGCAAATTGTCGATAACCGGATTCGGCTGCCAGTCGGCATCCGTGAAAACGGCATGTATGCCTGTGGACTGACCACCGCCAAATGTATCGTCAAAGATATTGACCTGCTGAGAGGGCGGATAATAGAACGACGTCTGAAAATTTGTCGTATCGTTGGGAATGGAATCGCCGTTATAAAGCATTTTAAAATAGATGATGCTTGTCTGAACACTCTCAAACACAGGGTATCGCGTCCCCTGCACATACCAACTCCACGTGTCGATTTTCATCTGTAAACTGTCCATGGATGCCTGCGTGTACCGGTTTTGCGTATGAACGCGCAGAGCGGGTACACCATCCGGATAGTCTGGAATTTTCAGCGTGCCGTCTGCATCATAATGTACTCTGGTATAGCCTTCTACAAGCATTGGAACGCGCAGACCATACTGTCCCGATCCTGCAAAAGCGCTGTAAAGCGTGTCCCCAAAGCGTAACGGAAATTTGAGCCGAATCTCCGGCTTGAAATAGTGCATATAGGCGGTATTATTCTCAAAACCAATGGCTTTAATGGTATCGCCGGACTGCTGATAATAGTACCGTGCATCCGGCTCGCGTCCGCAGAAGAGCGTTAAATCGGCTGAATCGGTATGAAAATAATTCACATCATACATCTCGTTTATCGGCTGCAAAAAGGTAAAATCCCAGATAATGCCGAGTCCGGAAGCTCCGGCGTCGCGATATTCTACCTGTGTTTTTACGAGCATATCACCTGCGCGAAAGGCGTTTTCGGATGCCGTCAGACGCAAATACTGTCCATTTACAGACATTGACCACAGCATCGCACAAAAAAGAACTGAATAAAAGTGTTTCATAGAGAGGAATTTTTTAATTGTTATTATCTGAGATATTATTGATAATCAATATTTAACAGTAGAATTGTCATTTGTAAACAGTGCCAAAACAACATCTGTTATTTATCTGGCGCTAATATAATACTTTTAATTGTATGCAATAACTGTGCAAAAACAAATATTTGAAATTATTGTTGTTTGTTGAGACTATGAGGGGGGGAAATTTTCGTGGTTAAATCTTTTTTTGAGGTACTGTAAAAAGAACCAAGAATCAAGAAATAAAAAGAATATACGCCGTCAGGTGTCTCCCCTCGCACATCTTTCGCTCTCGTTTATTCACTATTCAAAAGATGTGGTTTGAAAATAATAAAATATGTACTTTTGCAAACTGTAAAAATCAGCATTGTTACAGTAGAAACCGGAGATTAACAACCATATATTATCCCCCGTAAAAATGATTCTCAAACACCTTTTTGATAAACTGTTCTCCTTTGCAGGACTGCTTCTGCTTGCGCCTGTTCTACTTGTTATCAGCGTTCTGATAGCAGTCAAAATGCCGGACGGGGGTGTTATCTTCCGGCAAAAAAGGGTTGGACGGCACGGCAGACTATTCACGATGTACAAGTTTCGTACAATGACCGTCAATCACAACGGTTCAACCGTCTCCGTTAAGGGCGAAGCCCGCATAACGCCGCTTGGCGCGTTTTTGAGAAAAAATAAACTGGATGAATTGCCCGAATTATGGAATGTTTTCATCGGTAACATGAGTTTTGTTGGTCCAAGACCGGACGTTCCGGGCTATGCCGACAGGTTGCAGGGAGAAGACAGAATCATTCTGTCGGTACGACCGGGGATTACCTCTTTAGCCAGTCTGAAATATCGCAACGAGGAGGAAATACTGGCTGCACAAGCCAATCCTCAAGAGTATAACGACCGCGTTATTTATCCCGATAAAGTTGAGATAAATAAAAAGTATGTCCAAAACCGAACCTTTTGCCGCGATTTACAGATTATATTTCATACTGTTTCCGGCAAAAAAGATTTAACAATAAGATAAGATTAATTATGAATACAAACCGCATCTGGCTTTCTTTAGCTCACATGGGAGGGCGTGAACAGGAGTTCATTCAACAGGCTTTCGAGACCAACTGGATTACTTCAACAGGCCCAAACGTTGATGGTTTTGAGCAGAGTCTCGAAACCTTTCTCGGTAACGGCGTTCACGTGGCTGCGGTGATTTCCGGAACTGCCGCCCTGCATCTGAGCCTGATTCTGCTGGGCGTTAAACCCGATGATGAGGTGATTTGTCAAAGCTTCACCTTTTCGGCTTCCTGTAATCCAATCTGCTATCAGGGCGCTGTTCCCGTCTTTGTGGACAGCGAAAAGGATACGTGGAACATATCGCCCGAATTTCTCGAAGCCGCCATTTGCGCCCGCATCAAGAAAGGCAAGAAGCCTAAAGCCATTATTCCCGTTCATCTGTACGGCATGCCTGCAAAGATGAAGGAGATTCTCTCTATTGCCAACCATTACGAAATTCCGGTTGTAGAAGACGCCGCAGAAGCCTTAGGCTCAATGTACGGTGGTATGCCTTGCGGAACACTCGGCGAAATGGCTGTGTTATCGTTTAACGGAAATAAGATTATTACCACTTCGGGCGGCGGCGCTTTGGTTTCAAACAATGAAGAATACTGTACAAAAGCGCGTTTTCTGGCTACGCAGGCTCGCGATGCCGCACCCTATTATCAACATTCACAAATCGGCTACAACTACCGGATGAGTAATATTGTGGCAGGAATCGGACGCGGACAAATGCAGGTGTTGCCCGACAGAATCCTCCGGCGACGAAGCAATAATCAATTCTATCGGAATTGTTTAGCCGGCATCGACGGAATCACTTTTCAAAACGAGCCGGCACCGGCGTTCTATTCCAATTACTGGCTGACCACCATCATTGTTGATTCGGAAAAAACCGGCGGCATCACCTGCGAAGACCTGCGTTTGGCGCTGGAGAACGCCAACATAGAATCGCGTCCCCTGTGGAAACCGATGCACCTGCAACAGGTGTTCAGCCATTATCCGTACTATGGTGAAAATGTCTGCGAAAAACTGTTTGATACGGGATTGTGCCTGCCGTCCGGCTCTCTGCTGACGGAAGACGACCTGAAACGGGTGGCAGATGTTATCCGGACAACTCTTCGTGTATAAAGGTTGCTGCTAACCGTTAGCATTTAACCATAATAACGACCCTTTCGCCAAGGTTTTTGGAGAGGTCTCTTTTGGTTTGGTTGAGTTGTTGATAGATTTCCTGCTGTTGCTTGGCAGTGTCGAAATCCCCCGCTTCAACAGCCTGCTTGATACGCACCAGCGTCTCTTTGATGCGTTCCAGAAGGATGGCGTTTTTGTATTCGTGCACCACGCGCTGTACGCCGCCGGCAAGCGCCTCCATCCGGTCGCGATGACGCTTTGTCAGAATTTTAAGCGCCTGATGTCGCCGCATCTTTGCAGAGGTATGCGCACGTGCGCTGCGGTCGTCGCCGGGAATATATTCGGGAACGTCCGGCACAATAACTTCCGGTTCGGTAGAAAAAAATTTGCTGGCAATGTAACGATCTGTCATCAAATCAATAGCCAGCTTGCTGATGGTGGGGTTGGGATGCTTTTTAAAATAGCTGCTGGCATAAAAATCGGGTTCAACGCTCGCCTCTCTGTAGATGTTCACAAATTCGGTAAAAAGCGGCTGATGTAGGCTTAGTCCGTCCCTGTCTAACTCTTCGAGAATGTAATCCCCCACTGTCATTGGCGTATCTCTGCCCTGCACCTCAAAAAGCGCTACTTCCCCATAACGCACCAGATAATTCAGCAACTCGCGCTCCTGCTTCTCAAAGGGTGTTGCCGTTCTAACGTTATCTGATATGACAGAAGTCTGTTCGGGCGCCGGCTCGTCCGGTTGCGGAAAACTGTCTGACAATTGACTGTTACGCTGCCTTTCTTTGGGAGTTTCGTCGTATTTCTGCTGCTTGTACCGGTTAATTTGGTTGTAAAGAACCGCCTCTTCCACATTGAGCAACGTTGAACACTCCTTGACATATTCCCCCAGCAGCAACCGGTCGGGTATCAGTGCGATACTGCGCACAATATCCCCCACCAAAGCGGCTCTTTTGACAGGATCATGTCCGGCATCAACTTGAAGCAAATCTATCTTGAAGCGGATGAAATCCACTTGATGTTGGTTAATATACGCGATAAAATCGACGGCATTACGTGTTCGCGCGTAACTATCGGGGTCTTCCCCTTCGGGCAAACGCGCCACTTTGATGTACATTCCCTCTTCGAGCAGCAGGTCAATGCCCCGCAGAGATGCCTTAATGCCTGCCGCATCGCCGTCATAAAGGATGGTAACATTGGGCGTGAAACGGCGTATCAGTTTTATCTGCCTTTGCGTAAGCGACGTTCCCGACGAAGCTACCACATTCTGCACTCCTGCCTGATACATGGAGATGACATCGGTATAACCCTCTACCAGAAAACAGCGGTCGTGTTTCACTATCGCCGACTTGGCAAAGAATATGCCGTACAATTCATTTCCTTTGTGAAAAACATCCGATTCGGAAGAATTAAGATATTTGGCAATCTTGTCGGAACTGCTCAGAGTACGTCCGCCAAACCCAATGACCTTACCGGAAACGGTATGTATGGGAAACATTACCCGTGCAGAAAAACGGTCGAAAAGCGAACCGTTATCGCGACGAATGGAAAGTCCCGTCTTTTCCAGATATTCCGACTTGTATCCTTTTGCCAGAGCCGACTTTGAAAATGCCTCGTTGTCGTTGAGCGAATAACCGAGTTGAAAGGTACGGATGACGGCATCGGAGAAGCCGCGTTCACGGAGATAGCTCAAGCCAATGGTTTTGCCTTCCGTATGATTGTGCAGGGTATCGGCAAAGTAACCGGTGGCAAATTCGTTAAGAACAAGCATGCTTTCGCGATCGTCGTGTATAATTTTCTCTTCATCCGACAACTCACGCTCCTGCACTTCGATATGGTATTTTCGAGCCAGATATTTCAACGCATCAACGTAACTGATATGCTCGTGTTCCATAATAAAATGAACGGGATTACCTCCTTTGCCACATCCGAAACATTTAAAAATGCCCTTTGCCGGAGATACGGTGAACGACCCCGTTTTTTCATCATGAAAAGGACATAACCCGACAAGATTTACACCTCGACGGCGTAATGTTACAAAATCGGACACCACCTCTTCTATAAGGGCGGTGTCCATAATTTTTTCAACAGTCTGCGGGTCTATCATCTGACTCTTGTGGAATAATTACCTTGATGTCGATTTTCTTTTCTCCGTCGTGCGTGTTGAGGAGGATCCGGACGAACCGGAACTTGATGTGCCGGATCCCGTTCCTGAAGACCGTCCGCCGGACACATTTCCCTGAGAATGGGTGCTGCCGGAGGTACGGGTTTCGCTTGCGGGAGTTGTCTGTTTGGTCTCCTTCGTGGAACTTGAAGGCGTTGCTTGCTGTGATGTAGTGGATCTCGGCACAGTACGGGTTTCACTTGCAGGGGTTGTTTGTTTGGTCTCCTTCATGGAACTTGGAGGAATTGCCTGCTGTGATGTAGTGGATTTCGGCGAAGTACGGGTTTCACTTGCAGGGGTTGTCTGTTTGGTCTCTTTCGTAGAACGCGGAGGCGTTGTCTGTTGTGGTGTAGTGGATTCACGCGATGTACGGGAGTTGCCCCGCTCTACGGCAGATGACCGTTCTGTAGCGTTATTCGACGGGCGTGTTCCTGTTGATGAACGATTTGGAGATTCCGTGCGCGGCGGCGTTGCATCCGAACGGCGTGTTGAATTGTCGCGTCTTTCCTGTATATCACGAGCATTGCGTACCGACGACGACTGACTGCTCGGATGGCGTGTGCCGAAACTGCGGTCGGGATAGCGCGTGGCATAATCGGAACGGGAGGCATTTTTGTAGGAATGGGTGTCGTGATAACTAAAGCGCGGCGAAGAGGGATAGTGATACGTGCAATGGTACTGCCGATGAAAATCCGTCATCCGGCTGTAATAGCGGCGCGGATTAACATAACGGTACGACGCATAATGTCTCGGATAATATCCCCAGCGATATGGCGAATACCATGGACGATACGAAACACTCCAAAGCCAGTCGTATATAAACGGCGTGGTGGCGTAATAGGGTTCAATCACATAGTTATAGCCGTAAAGATACGGATCGCCGATGATTTGCACGTATGGAGGATTGTAATGGCTGCGCTCTATCACAATGGTTGCCACATCCTGATAAATATCGGGGGACAGAACAGCTTGGATAATAACCAGCCGCACGCCATTATCCGTCGCCTCCACGACACGCAGATAATCCACAAAACCATCGTTGTTGAGATCAAGGTTGGAGATGCGATTGTTACGGTTGTTAAGCATCTCCTCAAAGGTTTCAATGTTATGCGCCCGACCGAATAGTACGGAAACGGCACGCAAATCAAGGTTATCGGAAATATCCGAACCAAACGCATAAACAGACTGATTCTGCGACCACAATTGACTTGTCGCTGTCAGCATGAGCGCCAAAAGAAAGGAAAAACGAATCTTCATAGTTGTAAAGGAATTAATTGGTAAATAAAAAATATTATAAAAGCAAATTATTCTCTGGAAATATAGACTGACCGTATGCAGAAAGGTTGCATCGCGGGCAGGGAAAAGTCCTACATTTTGTCGGGAACGTCAATGCCGAGCAGTCCCATTGCCGAGCGGATAACCCTGCTCACATTTTCGGAAAGCGCCAGCCGGAAATTCTTTAAATCACTATTCTCTTCACGAAGAATAGGATAATCATGGTAGAACTGGTTATATTCCTTTGCCAGTTCATAGGCATAATTAGCTATCAGCGCCGGACTGAAATTCTTGCCGGCTTCGCCTACCACAGCCGGATATTGCGTCAACAGCCGAATGAGATAACGCTCCTTAATACTGATGTCAATATCCGTTTTGACCGGTGTGATGGTCAGGTTTTGCGCCGTCACCCTGCGCAGAATTGATTTAATACGTGCGTGGGTGTACTGAATAAATGGACCGGTGTTACCGTTAAAGTCGATGGATTCCTTCGGATTAAAAGTCATATTTTTGCGTGGGTCAACTTTGAGAATAAAGTATTTCAGAGCGCTTAATCCTACCATTCGCGTGATGCTTTCCGCTTCCTGTGGAGTACATTCATCCAGTTTGCCAAGTTCCTGTGAGGCTTCACGGGCGGTGGTAATCATCTCTTCCAGCAAATCGTCGGCATCAACGACAGTACCTTCGCGACTTTTCATTTTACCTTCGGGCAATTCTACCATCCCGTAGGAGAAGTGCACAAGATTCTTTCCCCACGCATAGCCCAATTTGTCAAGCAACACCGCCAATATCTGAAAATGATAGTTTTGCTCATTCCCAACCACATAAACCATTTTGTCTATAGGGAAATCGTTATAGCGTAATTTTGCCGTACCTATATCCTGCGTCATATAGACGGATGTACCGTCGGAGCGGAGCAACAGTTTTTCATCCAGTCCATCACCGGTGAGGTCAGCCCAGACCGAACCGTCGGCACGCCGGTAAAAAATGCCGGTTGTCAAACCACGCTCCACCTCTTCTTTCCCTGTCAGATAGGTGTCCGACTCGTAATATATCTTGTCGAAGTCCACGCCAAGCGCACGGTAGGTAATATCAAAGCCATCATAAACCCACTGATTCATCGTTTTCCAAAGATTGATGATTGCGGTGTCTCCCTTTTCCCACGCTAAAAGCATCTGTTGCGCCTGCTGTATCAGGGGAGCATTCTTTTTGGCGTCTTCTTCCGATTGCCCACCCGCCATCAGTTGCGCCACCTGTTTTTTGTATTCCCTATCGAAAATAACATAGTATTTTCCTACAAGATGATCGCCTTTCTGTCCCGATGTCGCCGGCGTTTCGCCCTGTCCGAACAGTTGCCATGCCAGCATTGACTTGCAGATATGGATGCCACGATCGTTAACGATATTTGTTTTCACAACGCGCCAGCCATTGGCTTTCTGGATTTCGGCAATACTGTATCCCAAAAGGTTGTTGCGAATATGACCGAGATGCAGTGGTTTGTTCGTATTGGGCGAGGAATATTCAACCATCATCAGAGGTGCATTCTCTGCGGGCTGTTGAATACCATACTGTTCCTGAGAAGTTATTTCGTTAAGCAGCGACACCCAGTATGACTGTTTGAGCGAAAGATTGAGAAAACCTTTTACCACATTGAAAGCGCCCACCACAGGACAATCTTGCAAAAGCGCCGTACCGAGGGCTTGACCAACCTGTTCGGGCACATTCCCTGAGACTTTGGCAAAGGCGAATGTTACAACGGTCAGATCACCCTCAAATTCCTTTTTTGTCGGTTGAAGCAATACTTGATTACCGGCGGCAGCAGCGCCATAAAGCCGCTCTACAGCTTTGCTGATAGCAAGAGAGATAATATTTTCTATGTTCATAAGTGAGAAAAACGGTCAATCAACTTTTACAACACATTGACCATATTAAAGTAAAATTAATTGTGCAAATTTACATGAAATATTTTGTCCGGCAATATGTATATCTTTGGGGCTAATTCTTTTTTTGAGGCGCTATAAAAAGAATGAATAGTGATAGTGAATAATTATCCTGAGCATCCTGTTAATCCTGTGAAAAATAAAAACCGTTTTTCTATTGAATAACAAATAACTACACTCTAACCACTAAAAAAAAATTATTCACTATTCGTTATTCACTAAAAACTACACTCTAATAACTAAAAACTATAAAAGCCCCCATCACTGGAGGCTTTGCTGTTGTTTTGCTTTCTTTTCACTAAAGGGCGGAACACACGAAACGTAAACCGTTGGAGTAGCCGCGCTTCGACGAGGCGTAGGTGTTGCGAGCCGATACGCGAGTGCCAGCAGTATCTGAGGGAAAGCCACCACTGCGCACAACGTGATTACCGCCGGCACCAGTGCCATCAGGTGATTCTTCACAACAGGGAGAATAATCGCCATACCTGTCCCAACACCACTCTAACACATTACCCGACATATCATAAAGCCCCAAGTCATTCGCCGGCCTTGTTGCTACTGGTTGTGACGCGTTGCTGCTATTACCATCGTGCCACGCCACAGCACTAACATCATTACTGCCACTGTAAAGATACTGCACACCGCTGGCACCAAGCTCACGCGTATATTCATTCTTCTGTCCACCACGTGCCGCATATTCCCACTCAGCCTCAGTGGGCAAACGATAACCGTCGGCAGTTGTGTTCCTAGTGACAGCGTCCCAAACAGCATTATCACCACCGCTAGGTAAAGGTATGGAACTGTATGCCAGAGTAGCCCAATCGGAATCGTTAATGCCGGCTACAGAATAATACGGCGTTTTGTTATCAAGCAAACTCAATTTGTTACAAAAGGCAATAGCATCATACCAGCTTATATAGTCAATCCTTTATAACCATATAACTATTTATAAATCAATAAAATAATATCAAAAAAGTTTGTTTTTTTCAGCCGTTTTTTGTACCTTTGCGGTATAAAAATTGGAAAATTATGATAGGAAAATTACCCACAGATACCAAACAGCGCGAACTTTTTCGCATCCGTTTGTCGGACTTG
>JAISXJ010000019.1 GCA_031270565.1 Prevotellaceae bacterium | reverse complement strand
CAGACCCGTTTACGCCTGCGGCGGAGATTCACGGGGCGATGTACCAGTTCGGCATTGGAACTGAGGCATTGTCACAGGCAGACAACCTGTCTAACTCGGGCGCAGTTCCAGGCTGGAATAGCCCTGTTTCAGGAAATGGTGAATGGAACATGGTTACCCAAAATCCCTGCCTTCCCGGTTGGCGCGTGCCTACAGAAGATGATTGGCAAGGCGTGATTGACAATAACACCATATACTACACTGCTGACGGTGGCACGAGCTGGAGCACCAGCGCTCCAACCTGGAGTAACGGCGAAGAAGACAACGGTATTAAATTCGGCGACGCATTGGTTTTGCCCGCTGCCGGCGTCCGGAACAGCGGCAATGGCTCGTTGGCCGCCCGTGGCGTCCAAGGCTACTACTGGAGCTCTACTAATATCGGAAGTTCCGGTCGCGTCCTGTACTTCAGCAACGGTTTCTATAGCACGACCTTATTAAACCCCGCTCGGTCGTACGGCTATTCTGTGCGCTGCGTGGCGGAATAAGCCTCCGCATCCAGACCAAACAAAAAGCCCCTCGCGGGGCTTTTTGTTTTTAATAAAAAATGAATAATGAACAATGAAAAATATTCTCCGCTACCGCAGATTTTTAATCTGTGGTTTTTTCGGTAAGAACAATGAAAAGATATAGAATATGAGTCTCCACTACTCCTCGTCTCTGACGAGGAATTATTGGTTGGTCGTTTATAACGACCTGTCTCGTTACAAACGAGATTACCATTTACCCCTCGTTACAAACGAGGGGTAATTCAACCCATACGGGTTGATGTTCAGCGTATTGCGATGTCCGTAAGTTGCACTTACGGTTATTCACATAACGCCCTGACGGGCAAAAAACGGCTTCCCAGACTGCCTGAATTGAAAATCGGCGAAGCCAAGGGCAGAATTTGCATAACCGCATACAAACGCCTTGCACGAAGTAATGCCACAAATCGCGCTTGCAGGGCTGTATCGCAGTTGTCCGCAAGGACAAAATGTGAATAACCGTAAGTGCAACTTACGGATAGCAACGAAACACAACCAATCCGCTCCCGCAGATTACAAATCTGCGGGAGCGGGTAATACAAAAAAACATGTCAAAGAACGCTTGATTATTGAAAAATAGTTACTATCTTTGCAGCAACATTAGAGCCGTAGTGTAATTGGCACAGAGGTTAGTTGACCTCATGCTATTTACATTATGGCTTTTTTGTATAAGTATATAATTCTTCGTAGCCGCCATGCTTTCTGTTTTGTGCAGTCTTTATGTAATAAGTCTTTCCTTTGATTTCTACCTCGTACAAGTTAAACTGCACAATACCTCTATCTCGCTTTTTGGATATATTGATAACGTCAAGTGGATTAAATAAATCCTTTCCTTCGCCTAATGGACTTATTCTTATAAACTTAAATTTATCAATGTTTTTCGATAACTGCAAAGCCGTTTTAAGTTCTTCAGTAGTTACACTGTGATTTAGTATATCTTTTAATCCCGCTTTGCTGTTCCATAAAACGCCTGTTTGCAGGTTGGTTGCTATAATGGATTCGTTTGTATGCTTTTTAACTTTCTGCAATGCACTCTTTTTGGCATTAACAAAGGACTTTATTTTTGCTACTTTCTTGCTTTCCTTTGTTACACCCCCTGCCTTTTTCATCAGCTGAACAGGTTTTGAACAGTTATAACAGTCTTTTTTACCGCTTGCGCCAATATTGTTCACTAATAACTACACTCTACAAACTACAAACTAAAAAAGGCGTATCTTTGCAATATCTTTAGAAAGAATACTCTTGCCAACATAAAACCTTTTATCCACACTGTTAATCACACAAATTTATGACATTATTAATCAAGAATATCGGACAACTTTACGGCATCAACCAGACCTGTTCGCTTCGTCTAACAGGCAACGCCATGAAACAATTCCTCAGCCTCAAAGACAGCTATCTACTTATCGACAACGAAACAATTTGCGCTTTCGGCAGCATGACTGACGCCCCAGAACAGGCAGATACAGTCATTGACGCCGGCGGCGCAATGGTGTTTCCTTCTTTCTGCGACTCGCATACGCATATCGTTTTCGCCGACCACCGCGCCCAAGAGTTTATAGATAAAATCAACGGTCTGAGTTATGAAGAGATTGCCCGTCGCGGCGGCGGTATTCTCAACTCGGCAGCGCTGCTGCATAATACTTCCGAAGATTCGCTCTATCATCAGGCTTTGGGACGGGTTAATGAAATGATTGCTCGCGGTACCGGCGCAGCGGAGATAAAAAGCGGCTATGGACTTTCTACCGCCGACGAGCTGAAGATGCTTCGCGTTGTGAGGCGTCTCAAGGAAACAACACCGCTCACCATTAAAGCCACATTTCTGGGCGCTCACGCCGTTCCGGCAGCCTATAAAGGACGTCAGGATGATTATGTGACGCTGGTCTGTCGGGAGATGATACCGCTTGTTGCCGGTGAAGGGCTTGCCGATTTTATAGATGTCTTTTGCGATGAGGGCTTTTTTACGGTAGAACAGACGTCGCGTATTCTGGAAGCAGGCGCCAAGTATGGTTTGCGCGGCAAGATTCACGCCAATGAACTTGCCGTCTCGGGCGGCGTACAGGTTGGCGTAGCGCACGGCGCACTTTCCGTTGACCATCTGGAACGCAGCGGCAAGGCAGAGTTTGATGTTCTGCAAGATGCCGACACCATGCCAACCGGACTGCCCGGGGCATCTTTCTTCCTGAACATTCCCTACGCCCCCCTGCGGCAGATGATTGACAGCGGACTTGGCGTAGCTCTCGCCTCCGACTGCAACCCCGGCTCGTCGCCGTCGTGTAATATGAAATTCATTCTTTCTCTGGCGTGCATCAAGATGCGCCTGTCGCCGGAAGAGGCGTTTAATGCCGCTACCATTAATTCTGCGTACGCGATGGGTGTCAGTCATACGCACGGCTCTGTTGCCATTGGCAAGCGCGCCAATATTTTTATCACCAAAGGAATCCCCTCTCTCGACTACATTCCGTACGCCTATACGCGGGATATGATAGGGACGGTTATTCTGAATGGAAAAATTATTACCGGTAAATAATAATAAGCAGTACACTATGTTTATATCTCTTCAGACGCGTGTTAACCGGCTGTTCGAGGAACAGCTGCAAGAGTGGCAGCTGGCACAGACCAACTTCAACAACCTTGCACACGTCCGCACAAAATGCTTCGCTTTTGACGGCTTCGAGGTCTTTGTACAGTATAATCCGGCACGGCTGACGTCGTCGGCAGCCAAGACAGACGCCCAAACGATTGCTCAGCGTCGGTGTTTTCTCTGCGGCGCAAACCGTCCGCCGGAACAGCGCAGCATAGAGACGGGCGACTATGTCGTGCTGCTGAATCCCTATCCAATCTTCCCGCATCATTTCACCATTCCCCGTATCGAACATGTCGAGCAACGTATTCTGCCGTGGTTTTTCGACATGCTCCGGTTGGCAAAGCAACTCCCCGAGCTGGTAATATTCTATAACGGCGCCCGATGCGGCGCGTCAGCTCCGGACCACATGCATTTTCAGGCTGGAAACAGAGAGTTCCTGCCGATTGTTGCCGACAGCGCTCGTCTGAAAGACGCCGGTCGCCCGATAGCCTGGGGTGAGGATTATAATATGTATCTTCTGAATAACTATCTGCGTACGGCGTTCTGCATAGAAGCCGTTACGGTGGAAGCCGCTCAAAAGGCATTTCTAATGCTTTATAATGAATGGAACATTGCCGGCACCGACGAGACAATGATGAACATTATATGCTTCCACGATACATTATGGAGAATAATACTGTTGCCTCGTGCGAAATTTCGCCCCCGCCAGTACACCGCCGAGGGCGACGGGCAGTTGCTTATCAGTCCGGGAACGGTGGAAATGGGCGGTGTGTTTGTTACGCCCGTCGAGAGCCACTTTGAGCGTATCACCAAAGATGATATAGTCGATATTTATTCTCAAATAACACTGAAATAATATGAATCCCCTTTCCTGCGAACCTCACGTAACGGTGGGCATTATGTCCGATGTTGAAATATGTTTTGCTTTTTCCGGCGCTTATCACTGCGAACAGACGGGCGAGCCGCTGTCGGGCATGCAGCGCGTCCGGTGGCAGGAGGGACAGATTTATTTCCATGACAGGCTCTTCGACAGGCTTGTTTTTATTCCGGAAACAGAGACGGCGTTCTTTACGCTCCACGAGGTTACTATCGGTATTCAGTTTCACTGGGAACGCAGCGAGAATCAGGATTTCAGCGGAACGTTAATCTTCATTGTCGAGGAAAATCATATCACAGCCATCAATAAGCTGCCGGTGGAAGATTATCTTTTCAGCGTCATAGCATCAGAGATGAGCGCAACGGCTTCGCTGAATCTGCTAAAGGCGCACGCGGTGATTTCGCGCAGTTGGCTTCTGTCGCCAATGCTTAATCCTGTTGACAATAACGCTTCTCAAACCGAATGGCGTACCGAAACGAGCCTTATAAAATGGTATGAACGCGATGCGCACAGTCATTTTGACGTCTGTGCCGATGATCACTGTCAGCGTTATCAGGGACTGACCAAGGCGCGTACGCCGCTTGTGCGGCAAGCCATAACGGAGACGCGCGGCGAGGCGCTTACCTTTGACGGTAAGATTTGTGATGCGCGCTATTCCAAGTCCTGCGGCGGGCAGTCCGAGTGTTTTCGGACGTGCTGGGCAGAGGCGGATTATCCCTATCTGCAACCTGTGGCGGACATCCTGCCGGCTTCCGACACGGTCGATTTAACGACGGAAGCAAATGCCGACCGGTGGATACGTTCCGAGCCTGCCGCCTTCTGCAACACAAAAGACCGCACCATTCTCGCACAGACGCTTAACAATTACGATCAGGAAACAACCGACTTCTACCGCTGGCGGGTCAGCTACACACAGCAGGCGCTGTCGGATTTAATACGCCGACGGTCAGGTATGGACTTTGGACTGATTCAGGAATTAATCCCTTTGGAGCGCGGGACATCGGGGCGTATTGTCAGGTTAAAGATTGTCGGCGATTGCCGCACGATGACTGTCGGCAAGGAGTTGGAGATACGCAAATGGCTTTCCGAAACGCATCTATACAGTTCCGCTTTTGTCGTTGACAAATCTTCGGACAATGACTTTACACTTATCGGCAGTGGTTGGGGACACGGCGTTGGACTGTGTCAGATTGGCGCCGCCGTAATGGGGTCGCAAGGCTATTCCTATCGCGACATCCTGCTGCATTACTTTCGTGGGGCGTGTATCGAAAAACTTTATAAATAATTATTCCTTACCTCTTTTGGTGGCGGCTTCTTGATTCTATAAATTCAATTTCATCAACTCTTCGCCGAGCAATTCCCATTCATAAAGACGGCGTTCGAGAGCGCTCTTGGTGCGGTTGTAGATTTTTTGTATCTCTTCGCTGGTTTCCCCCGCTGCAAACTGCGCTTCCAAACGGGCTAATTCCTGCTCGAAGCCGTTAATATCCGCTTCCGCCGCCGCAATCAGTTTCTCCTGCCGCCGCACGACTTTGGCATGCTCCTTTTGCGCCTCATAACGCAAACGGTTTTCCGATATGCCGGAATCGCTGTTCTGTCCGCCGGTGCCATTCACAGCTGTATTTCGCTCAATATCCTGCAAAGATGCCAGCTTTTTAGCCTGTAAAAAGGCATGAATATCCCCCAGATATTCCCGTACCTTTCCGGACGAAAACTCATAGACCTTTGATGCAAGTCCGTCTAAAAACTCGCGGTCGTGACTGACCAGAATAACCGTTCCATTAAAATTCTTGAGCGCCTCTTTCAGAACATCCTTGGAAGGCATGTCCAAATGATTGGTTGGCTCGTCGAGAATAAGCAGATTTGCAGGCTCAAGCAGCAGGCGAATCATTGCCAGCCGGCTTCGCTCACCTCCAGACAACACCCTGACAGGCTTTTCGGACGCCTCGCCGCCAAACATAAACGCTCCAAGAATATCGCGAATCTTCGCACGAACATCACCGACGGCGACTTCATCAACCGTTTCAAAGACCGTTTTGTTTTCATCCAGTAAAGCCGCCTGATTCTGGGCAAAATAACCTGTTTTAACCAGATGTCCCAGTTTAAGAAAACCGGCATTATAGGGAATTTCACCCATAATACACTTGACCAGCGTCGATTTACCTTCGCCATTCCTGCCCACAAATGCCACCTTTTCCCCACGTCTTATTTTTATAGAAATATTATCCAGCACCAAATGCTCTCCATAAGCTTTGCTCAACTGTTCAACATCAACCGGCAAAACTCCGGAATGAGGCGCCGGCGGAAATCTTAAATGCAGCGCAGAGGTATCCTCCATATCCACTTCAAGACGTTCCAGTTTGTTCAGTTGCTTGATGCGGCTCTGTACCTGTACGGCTTTGGTGGCTTTATAACGAAACCTTTCAATAAAATCTTCGGTTTCGGCAATCATCTTTTGCTGATTTTCATAAGCGCGTATCTGCTGTTCGCGCCGTTCCCGACGCAGTTTCAGATAGTCGGAATAGGATACCTTATAGTCATAGAGTTTTCCAAGCGAAAGTTCTATGGTGCGGGTAGTAACGGCATCAATAAAAGCACGGTCATGACTGACAAGTACCACCGCCCCGTGATAACTGCTTAAAAACGTTTCGAGCCAGCCTATTGATTCAATATCAAGATGATTTGTAGGTTCGTCGAGCAGCAGAATTTCGGGACTGCGCAGCAAAATTTTAGCCAGCTCTATACGCATCCGCCATCCGCCGCTAAATTCCGCTGTCGGACGGGTGAAATCCGTTCTCCGAAACCCCAATCCCAGCAAAGTGCGCTCAATTTCCGCCTGCATCCCGACGCCGTTAAAAAGTTGCAGCCGCTCATTCTGATAATTCAACTCCTCAATCAGCGATTGATAACCGTCGCTTTCATAATCGGTGCGGAAGGCAATCTGGTGCGTCAGTTCATCTGTCAGTTGCCGTATTGCCAGAATTTCTTCAAAGGCGGTAGCCGCTTCTTCCTCCACGCTGCGCGTATCCGTAACCGGTAAATGCTGTGGAAGATAGCCTGTGGTCAGTTCTTTGGGTCGCACAATTCGTCCGGAGGACGGCTGTTGCAGACCGGCAAGGAGACGTAAAAGGGTGGTTTTCCCCGCTCCGTTTCTGCCGACCAAAGCAATTCTGTCTTTAGGATTAATGAGAAACGAGACGGCGTCGAAAAGAGGTCTTGCCCCGAACTCTACAGTAAGTTGTTCTATCGAAATCATAAGCGGTCAATTCATAACAGGAGATTAATAAAAGTGTGCATGAAAAATATTCCGGCGCTCGAACAGTCAGAAGTCTTAACTGTTTCTTTCATCCAGCTCAAACCATCGGGCGCTCTTTTGGTCAATAAGTTTCATCACTTCGGCAAAACGTTGCGACTGCCGCAACAACTGTTCATTCTCCAGCGTACCGGAGGAGAGGAGAGTTTCCAGATGCTGTTTTTCGTTTTCAAGTGTTTCTATCTCTGTTTCCAGCCGGTCAAATTCCCGTTGCTCGTTGAAAGAGAGTTTTATTTTGCTGTTAGTTCGCGGCGCTTTTTGCCGCTCCGCGCTTTTGGACGTTTTCTCCGTCGGAATAGCTGTTTTCTGTTTCCTGTCAACATCTTCTGCAAGTTCCTGCCACTGGCGGTAGTCGGTGTAATTACCCGGAAAATCTTTTATAATGGCGTCGCCCTCGAAAACCAGCAGATGATCTACCACCCTGTCCATAAAAAAGCGGTCATGACTGACAACAATCACACATCCTTTGAAATTCACCAGATAATCCTCCAGCACATTGAGCGTGGCAATATCCAAATCGTTGGTTGGTTCATCCAGAATCAGAAAGTTAGGGTTGCGCATAAGCACGGTGCAGAGATAGAGCCGTCGGCGTTCCCCGCCACAGAGATTGGCGACATAGTCGTGCTGTTTTTCGGGCGGAAAGAGAAAATGATTCAGAAACTGCGACACCGATAATTTGCGTCCGCCGCCCAAATCTACCTCTTCGGCAATGTCGCGCACGACATCAATCACTTTCATACGTTCATCAAACGCCAACCCCGACTGGCTGTAACAGGCAAATACCACCGTGTCGCCAATATCAAATCTGCCGCTGTCGGGCGGTATTTCCCCCGTCAGCAGTTTTAGGAAAGTGGTTTTGCCCGTACCGTTTTTGCCGATAATGCCGAGTTTTTCGTAGCGGGAGAAATTATAGTAGAAGTTGTCGAGTATTTTATAGTCGTCAAAGCTTTTAGAGACATATTGCGCTTCAAATATTTTCGATCCCAGATAGGCAGCTTTCACACTGAGCGACATTTGTTTGTCCGTCATCCGTTGCGAAGCGCGTTCTTCAATGCGTTGAAATGCGTCAATACGACTTTGTGCTTTTGTGGCGCGTGCTTGTGGCATCCGGCGCATCCAGTCGAGTTCCCTGCGGTAGAGATTTTGTGTCCGTGCCATTTCGGCATTGTAACTGTCAATCCGCTGGGCGCGTTTCTCCAGATAATAGGCATAATTTCCCTTGTAATGAAAAAGCTTTTGCTGGTCAATTTCAAATATGTCGGTGCAGATACGATCCAGAAAATAGCGGTCGTGAGTTACCATTAACAGGGTAATATTCTGTTGACAAAGCAGCGATTCCATCCATTCCACCATTTGTAAGTCAAGGTGGTTTGTCGGCTCGTCGAGAATAAGCAAATCGGGATTGGAGATAAGCGTGTTTGCCAGCGCCAGCCGTTTCTGCTGACCGCCGCTAAGCTGCGCTACGGGCTTGTCAAGATGATGAATGTCCAGTTTGCCGAGAATCTGTTTGATACGCACTTCGTAATCCCACGCCTGCAACCTGTCCATTTCCGAGAGCGCCGTTTGCAGTTCGTCGTTTGGAGCGGCAAGCAACTGTTCATAACGGGCAATGGCACGCACGATTTCGCTGTCGGAAGCAAAACAGGCTTTGCCAACCGTTATATCCGGCGTGAAGACCGGATTTTGCGGAAGATAGCCAATGCGTAAATTGCGTCGGTAAGTTACGGAGCCTGCATCGCAGGGTTCGTTATTCAACAGGATGTTCAGTAGCGTAGTTTTGCCGGCGCCATTTCTGGCAATAAGAGCGACACGCTGCCCCTGATCAATGCCAAAGGAGATATTTTCAAACAGTAGCTTGTCTCCGAACGATTTTGTGAGCGATTCAACCTGAAGAAAGACCATTTTTTAAACGAGTTCATTCACTGATGCGGGAGAATCGTACATTTCATCAATAAGCCACGCATAGTTTTGCTGAATAACGGCACGACGCAGTTTGAGTGTAGAGGTAAGTTCGCCGGAGGCAATCGAAAAACTGTGTTTAACAAGTCGAAACTTCTTAATCCTCTCAAAACTTGCCAATCCGTTCTCCAATCCGGCAATGCGGTCGGCGTAGAACCGGACAACTTGCGGATGTATAAGCAACTCCTCGATGCGGTCGCAGGAAATATTCTGTTCTTCGGCAAATGTGCGGAGCAGCGTCATTTCAGGAACAATGATTGCCGTTACATAATTGCGATTATCGCCGATAACGGCAATCTGTTCTATGTAGCGGTCGGCGCCAATGAGCGTCTCTATCTGCTGAGGAGAGATATATTTACCGTTTGAAGTCTTAAAGAGGTCCTTGATACGGTCGGTCATATAGAGCGCCTGTCCGTCTAAACGTCCGGCATCGCCACTGCGAAACCAGCCATCCACAAAGGCTGCAGCAGTGGCTTCGGGTTTGTTGTAGTAGCCCTTTGCGACGGTTTTGCCCTTGATTTGTATCTCGTTATCATCGCCAATTCTGACTTCTACATCAGGCATGACGTCGCCGACCGACCCTATTGTGTAATTAAAATCGGTGTAACAGGCTACTGTTGCGGTTGTTTCCGTCAGTCCGTAGCCGTAGTAAATGGGGATGCCGAGACTGCGGAAGAATATCGCCAGCTTGTCGCTCAATGCCGCGCCGGCAGTGGGTAATACTTTGGCATTTTCTATTCCGACAGTTTTTTTGAGTTTACTGAATATAAGTCTGTTTGCAATATAATAGCGCAGCCAGAGGTTAAAGCCGGGCTTTTTGCCGCAACGGATGGTATCAATGTTGTAAGCCTTGCCAACAGCCACCGCCCAGGCAACTAATCCCTGTTTGAATGGCGAAAAGGCAGCGATACGTTCATCGACGCCGGCGGCAACCTTTTCCCAGAAACGCGGCACGGCGCAGAGATTATGCGGACGCACTTCGCGCAGGGTCTGCTGTATCTCGGACGGATACTGATTAAAATAGAGCTTAACGTCATTTTGCATGCAAAGGTTCGTCCAGCCGTATTCAAAAATATGCGACAGCGGCAGAAAGACCATTGACTTGTCCCCTTTGGTCAGTTTAATGCGGAGGTTGTGGATGTGCATGGTTGCCAGAAGATTTCCATGAGAAAGCATTACGCCTTTTGGCTCGCCGGAAGTGCCGGATGTGTAAAGAATAATTGCCAAATCTTCTTCATTAGCCGCTTTACGCCGTGCGTGAACCAGACTTGCCATTTCGGTATGTGTGCGACCTTCGGCAAGGAAATCTGAGAAATAGACGGCGCACGGCACATCGCCAAGAGAGACGCTGTTGTCGAAGACGACAATCTTTTTCAAATAGGGCGAGTGTGGCAAAATCTCCACCACATTATCGTACTGTTGCTGTTCTCCAACAAAAATCAGAGATATTTGAGCATCATTGATGATGTATTCTATTTGCGCCGCAGAAAGGGTTGGATACATTGGAACGGAAACAGCGCGATTGGCGTGATTCGCCATATCCACAATCAGGATATGCGGCTTGTTCTGCGAGCAGATTGCTACTCTGTCGCCTTCGCCTATACCCATTGCCGCCAGCTTGCAGGCGGTCGATTCGACGCGGTCAAATACTTCCTGCCACGTAAGAGCAATCCACTGGGACAGGGAATTGTCGCGATAGAACATAGCGGGAGATTTTCCCCGCTTCCGGGCTTTTTCTTCGGGTTGTCGAGCAAAATGGATGACTTTCATAATAAAGAATTTTCAGATAAAACATGCCGCAAAGGTACACCTTTTTTTTAGTTTTTAGTTTTTAGAGTGTAGTTTTTAGTTATTAGAGTGTAGTTATTAGTTAGTAGTGAGTTGTCCTGAAGGGACATTATTTTCATAACCGCATACAAGCGATAGCGCAGTTTGCGGAAAAAGCCGCCTCACAAACCTGCACCTGAAAGGTGCGACAAGTAATTAAGAAGTCCTGCCTTGTCAGGCAGTGGATAGGTATAGATGTTTCACTCCGCAGGTCAGCGACCTGCCCCACCAGCCCCCAAAAATATTTTTTATTAATAACTACACTCTAATAACTACACTCTAATAACTACACTCTAATAACTACACTCTAATAACTACACTCTAATAACTAAAAAAATATTATTCACTATTCGTTATTCACTATTCACTAAAAAAGATTTATCTTTGCTGCCGATATTTTACACATCTAAAATCAATACAAAACGATGTTTACATCAGGTATTCCATATTTACCTTTTTTTAGCTTAGACGGTTTAACCGCCTACAGACGAGCTCATTACAAAAGCCCCCCCCCGTTTTAGCCTTAACTCCTTGTATTCAAGGGATTAACAAAATATCAGATTTTTTTTATGTAACGCTTAATAGCGCGAAGTTTCTTTGCGTCTTTTCGCCATATACAACTATAATGGCAACTTTCCGGAAACTTCGGAGGCGTTGCCGCTGTTCTTTATTGCGCCCTTTGCGAAAAACCTCCCGCTTTGGCGGGACAAGTCTTGCGTGCCTTGCGGTTAATTATTTTTACCGCAAAGACGCAAAGAACGCAAAGAAGCGAAAAACTGACAACTGTTTTATGACCAATTTTATATCAAATTTTTATTTATAATCTGCTTCCCGTCAGCGCTCCTTTCTCCCCTCTCTTTTGGAGTGGGGGTGAGGTCGGAGGCTTAATCCTTTTATTATTATGAAAACAAATCACAGATTTTTTGTATTAGCGCTCGTCCTTTGCGGCATAAGCGCAAATGCGCAAACATTTACCTACAACGGTATCAACTATGAAGTGACTTCTACTTCGCCAAAAGAAGTAAAGGTTGCTAAGCACTCATTTTACTCAGGGGCGGCAGTAATACCCAATTCGATTGAATACAACAGCGATACTTATGCTGTTACTGCGATTGGAGAACAGGCTTTTTACTCTTGCAGCGGCTTGACAGAAGTAACAATTTCCAATTCGGTTACTTCGATTGGAGTGCGGGCTTTTACCGGTTGCTACAACTTGACTGGTACATTAACTATTCCCGAATCAGTAGAGACGATTGGAGAGGCGGCTTTTACCTATTGCGACGGCTTAACAGATATTGATGTTGCTGCCGACAATCCGCATTACAGTTCCCTTGGCGGCGTATTGTTCGACAAAATGCAGTATACATTAATACAGTGCCCCGGTGGTAAAGCAGGCAGTTATATTATTCCCGAATCTGTAAAGACGATTGGAGAGCGGGCTTTTATCGCTGGCAAGTTGACTTCTGTAACAATTGGAAATTCGGTTACTTCGATTGGAAATTATGCTTTTGAATATTGCGGCGGCTTGACTGGTATTGATGTTGCTGCCGGCAATCTGCATTACAGTTCCCTTAACGGCGTATTATTTAACAAAGACAAGAATACATTGATACGGTACCCAGCCGGTAAAGCAGACAGCAGTTATACTATTCCTAATTCTGTTACTTTGATTGGAGGTAGCGCTTTTTACGGTTGCAGCAAGTTGGATTCGGTAACAATTGGTAATTCAGTGAAGGAGATTGGAGCGGAGGCTTTTTATGGTTGCAGTGGTTTGACAGAAGTAACAATTCCTAATTCTGTTACTTCGATTGGAGAGATGGCTTTTTACGATTGCAGCGGTTTGACTTCAGTAACAATTGGAAATTCTGTAGAGACGATTGGAACGCAGGCTTTTAGGAATTGCAGCGGTTTAGAGACAATATATGTAAAAGCAATCACTCCGCCTGCAGTGATTGGCGCTTTTTACAATGTGCCGACCGGTATTCCTGTACACGTACCCTGCGGCACGACGGCAACGTATAAGAGTACAGCAAACTGGAGCCGTTTTACCAACTATATAGATGACATTTCGTTGCTCGATCTCACCGTACAAAGCGAAGATGCCACCAAAGGAACGGCAAGCATCACACAGACAAACACCTGCGACGATAGCACAGCAATCATCACGGCAACGCCCCTCACCGGCTATCAGTTTAAGCAGTGGAGCGATGGCAATACGGATAATCCGCGCACGCTCACCATTACGCAAGATACGGTGTTGACGGCAATCTTTGAATCAGTCAACGGCATAGACGGCACACAGGCTACCGCCCTTGCGCTCTATCCGAATCCCGTAAGAGATGAACTGTTTATTTCGGGCATATCAGGATATGCAAATGTGGAAATAACAGATTTATCAGGACGTACAGTAGGGGTGAAAAATATTTCGCCCCTCCAAACCGGCGAGATAAGCATCAATCTATCGCATTTGGCAAAAGGTGTGTATCTGATAAAAATTGGAAATCAGACAGGGAAGATTGTGAAAGAGTAATAGTCTCCCTTCCAGACAAACAGCAAAGCCTCCGGAAACGGGGGCTTTTATAGTTTTTAGTTATTAGAGTGTAGTTTGTAGTGAATAATGCAGTTCCGCAGGGACAAATCTCTGTGTAACTCTGTGAAACCTCTGTGTTTCTCTGTGATAATACAAACGTTTTAATATGCCGAGTCGTGCAAAACGACTAATGAACGTTTTAAGCAGCGAGAGCAGAGATAAAACTTGTTTTAGCTATGCCGAGTCGCGCAAAACGACTAATGAAATAGTCTGCGTAGCAAGTTTTCTTATTGCACGGAATTATACAGAGAACACACAGAGAGACACAGAGAAATAAAAGCCCCCAAAAAACATTGTTCACTATTCGCTATTCACTATTCACTATTCGCTATTCGCTATTCGCTATTCACTATTCACTATTCACTAACAACTAATAACTACACTCTACTAACTAAAAACTAAAAAAAGTATTACCTTTGCGCCGATTTTTATCTTTATTTATGTCGAAAGAAAACGCATTCAGCGCCCCCGAAAATTTTGATTTACCCCCCGATGCCATCCCCGCCATTGACGGAGAGGTAAAGGATATGGAGCTGTCCGACAATGATTCTCCCGCAGAACATACGCCACATCAGATGGCTGTTGCCGGCAGAGAAACTCTGAATCACCTTTCAGGGATGTACCGCAATTGGTTTCTGGATTATGCCTCTTACGTGAATCTTGAACGCGCCATTCCACACATTAATGACGGTCTTAAGCCTGTTCAGCGGCGCGTATTGCACGCTATGAAGCGTATGGAGGATGGGCGTTACAACAAAGTGGCGAGCATCGTGGGTAACACCATGCACTTTCATCCTCACGGTGATGCGTCCATTTATGAAGCTCTGGTCAATCTCGGACAGAAAAATCTGTTAATCGACTGTCAGGGAAACTGGGGCAACATTCTTACCGGCGACGGCGCGGCAGCGCCGCGTTACATTGAGGCACGCCTTTCAAAATTTGCTGTCGAAGCCGTTTTTAATCCTAAAACAACCATCTGGAAACCCTCCTACGACGGACGCAATGAAGAGCCGGTTTCGTTGCCGGTGAAGTTTCCGCTTTTGCTGGTGCAGGGGAGTGAAGGCATCGGTCTGGGATTAAATTCACGGATACTGCCGCACAATTTCAACGAAGTAGCCCGCGCTGCCATAGCCTGCCTCAAGGGTGAGGCATTTGAACTGTTGCCCGATTTTCCGACCAGTGGTCTGGTTGACGCCAGCCGGTACAATGACGGCGAACGTGGCGGACGGGTGAAAATAAGAGCGCGTATCGAAAAATCGCCCGATAACAGACGACTTATTATCACAGAAATTCCATACGGCACAACAACCGGAAAACTGATAGAAACCATTCTGAAAGCCAACGAGAGAGGGAAAATCAATATCAAAAAAGTTGATGACAACACCGCAGAGAAAGTGGAAATTGTCGTTCATCTGGAAGCTAAAACCTCTTCGGACAAAACTATTGATGCGCTCTATGCCTTCACTGCCTGTGAAATAAGCTATTCGCCCAACTGCTGTGTGGTGGACAATGAAAAACCGCAGTTTATTACCGTCAGTGATGTTTTGCGTCGCAATACCGAGACCGCCAAAGTCCTGCTTCAACGCGAATTGGAGATTCTTCGTGGCGAGCTGATTGAACAACTGCTTTTTGCTTCTCTTGAAAAAATATTTATCTCGGAACGTATTTATAAGGACAAAGCCTTTGAAAATGCCGTCTCCACAGATGCCGCTCTCAATCATATTGACTCCCGCATTGAGCCGTTTAAAAAGGATTTTGTAAGGGAAATCGTTCGCGATGACCTTCTGCGCCTGCTTGATATAAAAATGGCGCGTATTCTAAAGTTTAACACCGATAAGTCGGAAGAAAATATTGTCGGTCTGCAGGCAAAAATAGCAGAAACAGACCATCAGATTGCCCATATCGTGGATTACGCCATTAAATGGTTCGAACATCTGATAAAAACCTACGGTCATTTGTACCCGCGCCTGACGGAGATACGCAGTTTTGAAACCATTCTGGCTACCAAAGTGGCGGAAGCCAACGAAAAACTCTACATCAACCGTGCCGACGGATTTATCGGCACCGCCCTGAAAAAGGATGAACAAGAGGAGTTTGTCTCCAACTGCTCGGACATTGACGACATTATCATCTTTTTTAAGGATGGCAAATATAAGGTGGTCAAAGTCGCCGATAAACTGTTTGTCGGAAAAGATGTAGAGCATCTGGCTGTTTTTCTGAAAAACGACCGCCGCACAATCTACAACGTTGCCTACCGCGACGGACGTAACGGACCTTACTACATGAAACGGTTTGCCGTTAACGGCGTAACGCGTGATAAGGAATATGACCTCACGCAGGGAAAAGAGGGGTCGCGGATAGTCTATTTTTCGGCAAACCCAAACGGCGAAGCCGAAACGGTGAAAATCCAGCTGCGCCCGACCACCCGCCGCATCAAAAAAATAGCGTGGGACGTGGAATTTAGCGCCATCGCCATCAAGGGGAGGCAGTCGCGCGGTAATTTGCTGACCAAATTTACCATTCAGAAAATTTCGCTTAAACAAAAAGGCGGCTCCACGCTGGGCGGGTCGCACATCTGGTTTGACCGCGATGTGTTGCGCCTCAATACAGACCAGAGAGGAGACTATCTGGGTGAATTTTTTACAGACGACCAACTGCTGGTCATCACAAAAAGTGGCGAATATTATACCAAGTCTTTCGATTTGAATAATCATTTTGAAGATGATATTCTCCGCATAGAAAAGTTTGATGTTAACAAAATATGGAGTATCGCTCTCTATGATGCCGAGCAGGGTTATCACTATATCAAACGTTTTCCCTTTGAACAGACGCAGAAACGGTCTTCGTTTCTGGGCGCCAGCACGCTGTC
Organism: Prevotellaceae bacterium; assembly: GCA_031270565.1. Lineage (GTDB taxonomy): Bacteria > Bacteroidota > Bacteroidia > Bacteroidales > Paludibacteraceae > F0058. The sequence goes on along the minus strand of JAISXJ010000019.1, from coordinate 3,038 downwards.
GCGCCTTTTGCTGATTTCCGATGTCTGTTACCCGCGCTTTGAGGTACGCTTTGGCGGAAAAGACGCGCACAGAGAACCTGTTATCATAGACGTGGAAACATTTATTGGCGTCAAAAGCCTGAAAGCAAAAGGCAAACGAATCTCCACATTCACCGTAGAGCGTGTGGACGAACTTGAGCCGTTGCGTTTCCCCGAGCAGACGGACGCGCCCATATCCGACAGTCTCGACAGTCTCGACAGTCTTGACGACCCAGATAGTCCCGAAACGCCATCATCCGACAATTCCGACAGTGATTTTGATGCGCCTGTTCAACCGACTTTAGTCTATGACAAAGACAATCTTAAACCGGATATTGATGAACCGTCGGGACAAATGAGCCTTTTCTGACATTAACCAACCTTTTAAAATATAATACTTATGAAACCAATTACATCTTTTTCGGAATTGACGACTTACGTTACTTCCTCTGACAGCCGCAAACGTCTGGCTGTTGCCAATGCTCTTGATTCGCACACGCTGGAAGCAGTTATGCGTTCCGTTGAAACGGGATTTATTGAAGCTTTTCTGGTGGGCGACCGGAATGGCATCGAGGAACAGCTGGCGGCATTTAAGCCGTCGCCATTTGTGCATATCGTCAACGTAACCGATTCTTACGAAGCTACTCTGGAAGCTGTGCGTATGGTGCGCCACGGAGAGTGCGATATTCTTATGAAAGGTCTTGTGAACACGGACGTGATATTGAGAGCCGTTCTGGATAAGGAAAAAGGATTACATTCGCCGGGCAATGTGCTGGCATTTAATGCTGGATTGAAAATTCCGAACTATCATAAAATGCTTTTCTTTACCGACCCTGCCGTTATTCCCGATCCAAACAAGGAGCAGCGTATCGCTACCATACGTTATGCCGTTCATACGGCGCACAGGTTTGGGATTCCCAATCCGAAGGTTGCGCTTATTCACGCCACCGAAAAACCCAGTCCGAAAATCCGTTATATGCAGGATTATGTGGACATTATGGAGATGTACCGAAACGGTGAGTTCCCCGACTGTATTATTGACGGTCCTGTAGATATTTTCCTTGCGCTGGATAAGGAACGGGGAGCTATTAAACATATTCCGACGCCTATTCTGGGAGATGCGGATATTCTGATTTTCCCCGATTTCGACGCCGCAAACGTATTTTATAAAGGCGTATCGGTGTTTGCAAATGCCGAAATGGCAGGACTGCTTTATGGCACCGACAAGCCTGTGGTCATTACATCGCGCTCCGAATCTACCGATTCCAAGTTTTACAGTATCTGTATGGCGTGCGTTTTGGTATAACCGTTTTTTCTGTATTTAACGTATTCATTAATCGTTTTAATTATTAACTATGTACAAATTGCTCATTATTAACCCCGGCTCAACTTCAACAAAGATAGCCGTGTATCATGATTTAACTTCCATATTTGAGAAGACCATCCGCCACAGCGCAGAAGAGATTAGCCCGTTTCCTTCTGTGGCATCGCAGTACACATTTCGCGAGAAAACCATTTTGGATTGCCTCAAGGAGTATGATATTCCACTGCAATTTGATATTGTTGTCGGGCGCGGCGGTATTGTCCGTCCGTTGAAATCGGGCGCTTATGCCGTCAATGAGGCGATGAAAACGGATTTGCTTAATGCGACCTACGGCGAGCATGCCAGCAATCTCGGCGCGGTACTGGCTGATGCCATTGCGCAAAAAATCGACGGTTGTCGTGCCATAATTGCCGATTCGGTGGTGGTGGATGAACTTGAGCCGATTGCACGGGTCAGCGGAAATCCGCTTTTCCCGCGCATCTCAATTTTCCATGCCTTGAACCAAAAGGCGATTGCACGCAGGTATGCCGCCGATTGCGGTAAACGGTACGAAGACCTGAATCTTGTTATTGCGCATCTGGGGGGTGGCATCTCTGTAGGGGCGCATCGCAAGGGGCGCGCCGTCGATGTGAACAATGCGCTGGGATATGGTCCTTTTTCGGCGGAACGTTCGGGAACGGTGTCTTCAATTGAGTTGGCAAAACTCTGTTTTTCGGGAAAATATACCGCGGCGGAGGTACAGCGACTGCTTAATGGACAGGGCGGACTGATGGCTCATCTTAACACAAACAATGCGCTCGAAGTGGAGAAACGCGCCGAAGCCGGCGACGAACACACAAAACTTGTCTGGGACGGAATGGCTTATAATATTGCCAAAGAGATTGGCGCTATGTGCGCGGCGCTGAACGGAGAAGTGGATGCCATTCTCCTGACGGGAGGCATTGCTTACGGGAAAAAGTTCGTGGCATATATTACCGGTATGGTTGGCAAGTTTGCGCCCGTAGCAGTCTATCCGGGAGAAGACGAACTGACGGCTTTGGCGGAAAACGGCATCCGTGTGCTTGACGGCGCTCCGTGCCACACCTATTAAAACGGTATTATCAGTTAACAACACCGTTGCGTTTTGTCCGGTGCAGCATTTTCGTTGCGCCAACCCCTCAAAATTACACACAAAGCAAAGCCTCCTGAAACGGGGGCCTTTGTTTTTCTATTCAGTTATTCGGGATAAACGCAGGCGAGTGTTTTTCATATCAGGGAATATAAGTTGGCAGCAGACTATTTTTTTATCAGTTCTATGCAGATCATTTTTCGATAGAAAAACTTTCGTATAAATAAAGAAGTTCATGCTACTCGAGTTAATGAAGGCAAATATACGATAAATTACACAAAATCCGTAATAATCTGTGTGTTTTTTTCTGCTGTTTTTGGTCAATAATTTTGGGTTATCTTGTTAGTTTACAGAGGGAGTAAAAAATAATTTAGCATAATCGGAAAAAGTTTGAAAAAAGTTTTGCAGGCGGAAATATAGTGTTTACCTTTGCACCCGCTTTTCAAGAGAGGAAAGTTTAGAGAGAGCATAAGAAGTTGGAAACATTTTTTAGAAAACTCAGAAGCTATTTTTTTGAGAACAAAAAAAGATGTACCTTTGCCCCCCGTTTCAATCACGGGAACGCTCCGGATATTTAGAGATTGGTTT
>JAISXJ010000147.1 GCA_031270565.1 Prevotellaceae bacterium | reverse complement strand
TTATCGTACCAATGACGGCGGTAGCAGCTGGGTTGCCGGTACTCAAAGCAGCGGATGGACAAATAGTGCCACTAACTACTCTACCGGCCTTAAAATCGGCGATGCGCTCGTTTTGCCCGTTGCCGGCTCCCGGAACGACAGCAATGGCTCGTTGGGCAGCCGTGGCAGCATCGGCTACTACTGGAGCTCTACTGCTACTGGCACTAACGGTTACTACCTGTACTTCAGCAGCGGTGGACAGTACACGTTCAGCTCCAATCGGTCTTGCGGCTTCAGTGTGCGTTGCCTTTCAGAATAAAAGCGACCGCCAAGACAAACAAAAAGCCCCTGGAAACGGGGGCTTTTCTTAGTTTTTAGCTATTAGAGTGTAGTTTTTAGTGAAAAATATTTTTGCGTGCCTTGTGGAACTTATTATTCACTATTCGTTATTCACTTTATATTATAGCGCCTCAAAAAAAGAATTAACTGATTTACCAAGAAAGATAATAGTGTAAAAACCCCATAATTTCCATAGTCAGCGCTATGCCGATATGCACAAAGACGCCGCCCCAGATATGTTTGGTCTGATAGGCAAGCGCCCCCAGAATATAACCGCCAAACATGGATGACAGCGTCTCCAAAGGCGGTTTCCCATAATGAATGGAAACATAGAGCGCCACCATAGGCAATATTGCCCTGTGTCCCAGAAGTGAAACCATCCCAAGCACCAAAACTCCCCGAAAGAGCAGTTCTACCATTACGAAATCAACAGCATACGAGGTTTCAAAGAGTGTGGTGTAGAGCCAGACAGGCATGCCAAACGGCTCCTGATACCTCCACGGACGAAACTGCGGATAGGCTTGCAAAAAATCCGGCGTAAAGGAAGTGGCAATCAGAGCCGGCAACATAACTGCAAGCAACAGCAGATAGCCCTTAATATATTGCGCATTGAGTGACAAACCGTAAAGACCGTGAACCTGTCTGTCTATCGTCTTTTTCATAATGATAATGGGAATCAGCATAAAGCAGGCAACTTTAAGCTGTGAAAAACAGCGCAGCAAAAAAGCGCGGGTAGATGGCATAAGGGTCGGAAGTTCCCACTCATAATGCTCCAGATAGCCGATAGCAACGCCATAAACGACCAGAATGGCAACAATCTTGATATAAAATCGGGGATTACGAAGTATGGAATACTGTTTTTGAAGTAGCAGAACGGGAATGGCAACCGAAAAATAGGCAACCAGCCAAAACACCCCGAACACCCAAGGCGATTGTCCTGTTGCGTAGGTCGGACGTAACAGCGTGTTGTAGATGTCCCACCGATAGTTGGCGTACATCCCGCCTACCACCACAATCAGCGTATAAACGTAGGAGAGCAGGTGAAAATCAAGTTTTACAAACCGATAGACTGCCAGCGCCAAAGCTACTATATCCGATTTCACCTGTTGAAACACCGTTAAGCCGGAATGGAAAGGGGCTGTATGTTCTTTCATGTCTTTTTTCTTTTGGAGAAAAGGATACACTTTTTTGCCGTAAAATTCCATCCGGCAACCACTGCCGTTGTTATAATTTTTGCCATGCTGACATCGCCGTTAAGCATATCAACAAACACCCACATAAACAGGGCATTTAGACCAAGTCCAACGACACCGATGACAGTAAAAATACTCAGCTCGGCAGTCCTGTTGGAGAATCGACGCTCATCAAATACCCAAAGAATACTCAGCAGATAGGTGATAAGCAACCCCAGCACAAAGCCGCACGCGGCTGCCGGCTGATAGTGCCAGCCTGCACAGGTATTGAGTAAACGAAGCGTCGTAAAATCTACAGCAAACGCCACGCCACCCGAAATCACATACCGCAACAGTTGTACGCAGGGATTGGGAGTAGGCGCTTTCAGAAGATTATGCAACAATCGTTTGAACATGGCGGGATAACGTACTTATCGCTTTACCAGCAGACGGAATGTTTCGTGAATGGCATTTGAGCCGTTTACTTTGACAATGTACGCCCCTGCGGCAATATTGTCCGTATCAATATCCACTTCCTGACGCTCCGAGACAGTTCCCAGATAGCGGTCGAATATCTTCTGCCCGTTTACAGCGTAAATGGCTACGTGCAAATCGGTATCATTTCTTGTAAACAGCAGTTTAAATGCGCCTTCGGTCGGATTGGGATAGGCTATAATGGCAGAAGGTAACGCCTTGAGATGCTCTGTGGAGAGAATTTGTATAGCTTTCAGGATGCCCGCCTGCGCATTTATTTTTCCGTAGCCCCACGTATTGTTCGGCAGGGCGCCTGTCTGCGCATCAGCAGACTGGGTTTCGGAGAAAATCTGCCGTATCCGTGACGGATTTAAAGCGGGATTTGCCTGTAACCACAACGCCAGAATACCCGTTACGGCGGGAGCGGACATGGATGTCCCGTACATGTAAGCATAACGGTAGGTTTGTCCTGCGTAAGTTTCGGTATGGTCAGAAGCAATATAATCGGGAACAGAAGACATTGTTCTGTACCCCGGCGCTGTAATATCCGGTTTCAACCGTCCATCGGCAGTAGGTCCGATACTGGAGAAGTAGGCTATCGCTCCCTGCGTTCCGCCGCTGCCTGAGCGACTATGGTAAGCGCCAACAGAGATGATGTTATTGCCTGTACCACCTATTTCACCAACGGAAAAACCAAGTTCGCCATCAACATAACCTGTGAGACCGGCATTTGTAAAGGCGGAAGACTGACCGTCTGTCCAGCCCTGTATGCGTCCCTGCTGCGACGACTGAATAATCAATGTAACGGCGCTGTTAGAATTAAGAGAGTTTAAAAACATCGCTATACTGACATTGCCTTTCTGATTATAAGCGTTTTTTTCTGACGATATGTAGATTTCGCCTGAAGCGCCCGACGTTGGTAGAAATGTAATGTCTTCATACGAGAGTGCGCTGACCGAACTCGACTGCGAGAGAATGGCGCCCGTCGATTTGTTGATAATAGCAACTTTCACCGTATAAGCCTGATTGGGCTCTCCCCAAAAATCAATCCAACTTTCATATTTGTAGTCACTGTAGTCGCTGACATCAGAAAGGTCAATGCAGGTTTTGGATTCGGAAGTTGTGCCGAACTGCTGCGAATAATGAATCTTCCAATCGCCCTCATTGCCGGCAGCGCCAACCAGAAGCCGCCCGTCTCCCTGCATGGCATCTGCTAACCGGTCAAATGTTGAAGTGCCGTCGTGCGGACCTGTATGTATGCCCAGACTTAAATTCACCACAGCAGGCTTGCCGACAGAAGTGGCATAGTCGAAGATATATTTTACACCGTTAAGAATGGATACATTATCCGTTGACATATCTTGCAGGTCATAACTGACAAGCGCAATATCTGCTTCACGGGCAATACCGTAATACGTTGAATGTGCTCCGGCGGCAATACCGGCAACGTGCGTACCGTGCCCGGAATCATCGTATTGCTTGCCATCATACTTGGCGGCAATGATGTCAGCGGAAGAGGTATATTCGTATCCCATCGAAAAGCCTTCCGGCGGATTGCCGGTTTTATTTTGATTCCAAACCCGTTTAACGCGCAGAGCGCTTTTGTCGGCATTAAAAAAATTGATGTGGTTGTACTGAAATCCGTAATCAACCACGCCAACAATCACACCGCTACCGTCGAATGCCTGCGGCAGGTCTGTTCCCAAATGAATAGGGTCAACATTGGAATAGGAGCGCACCAGATTCATCTTCGGACGCACAGGCACGCCTGTCTCCACATATACTACGTCTTCGAGTTCAGAGACTTGTTCCACTTTCGATACCGGAATACGCGCAGTCCGAACGGTTCCAAATTTGGCGTCAAGCAGCACGCCAAGACTGGTTAATGCCGTTGTGTCGGCGTCCTCGGTCAGGTGGATAAATGCGCTGACGTATGTCTCATTGGCAACGGTTTTTATGGGAAAATATCTGGAGACAGACTTGGCTGTCTGCTGTTTTTCTGTCGAGATAAAAATACGTGACACGGGCGATAATTTAGCCGTTTGCGCCGATATGGTCAAAGAGAGCGCACATAAAAAAATGACTGATAGTTTTTTCATTCTAACTTGGGAAAAATGGTGAATTGTGTGTTTATGAACGTTTCAAGAAGATCTTTTGGGACATCTCTATCTGGATAATACCTTTCACTTCGAGCAGCGCGGGCAGTGATTTTACAGGCATGGAAAAGGTATAAACGCCTTCGGAAAAATAGGTGAGCACACCGCCAAGCTGTTCAAAAGTAAGAGCATCAAACAGAGGCGGTAACACCTGCATAAAACCTTGAATACCGAATACACCGTCTGAGAGAACGATTATATTGTTATCCCTCTGCATTTGTTTGGAGGGTTGATAATCTTCAAGCGATGTCAAGCCCTGCGTTTCAAGTTGCAAGTCGTTCCAAAAGAGACGAAACCCTTTGGAAAACTCAATGCTGGCAGGCAAGTCGGGAACAATACCCTGCTCATTTGCCGACCGGTTTATTTTTAAGATACTACAACTGACCAATAAAACAGCTGTTACGATAACAGCTGTGAAGCAAAAAAACCTGTTCATACAAACAATATTTATATATTATGACGGACAAAGGTAGAGATATTTTTTTTGCAAAGGAGAGAATGTTTTCTTTTTAACATCCGGTAAGTAACGGTTAGCAACAAAACGTATTTCCTCCCTCTGATTCCAACGGCAAAATAAGCGTAACGCAGAAAAAGCAATTTTTAGGAGTTCCCTACTGCAAACAATTCTCAAAACCATCACTGTATGCCATACGCAATTCTCCGCAGTCATCATAAATAAAGAAGCCCTCGATGTTATCTGTCTGCCGGCAGAGGGCTAAACTTTTCTCCAAACCAAGCGCCATACAGGCGGTGGCGTAGGCATCGGCAGTCATACCGTTGTCGGCTATGATAGTGGCGCTTAACAGAGAATGTTGTACGGGATAACCCGTCAGCGGGTCGATGGTATGGGCATATTTTTTGCCGTCCCGCATATAAAAATTGCGATAGTTGCCCGACGTTGCCATACCGCCGGACGAAAGCAGAACCACCCGTTCGATGATGTTCGTAGCGGAAGTGGCGTCATCGACGGGACGGTTGATGCCGATATGCCAGACCTCTCCGGCAGCATTAACCCCTTTGGCAACCACTTCGCCGCCAATCTCTATCAGATAATTAGCAACCTGATGTCGCTCAAAGAGCATAGCTACTGCATCGCAGGCATAGCCTTTGGCGATTGCCGACATGTCAAGCATTGTCTCCGGATGTGATTTGATAAGCTGGTGGTTTTCCAGACGCACCGTCCGATAACCGACCGTCCGCAGCAACCGTTGAATGATACTGTCGGAAACAGTCTCATAATGTTGAAAACCAAATCCCCAGAGATTTACCAGCGGCGCTACGGTTATATCGAATCTGCCGCCGGTGGCAGCCGCCACCTCCTGCGCCTTGAGAAAAACGGTCTCAAAGAGGCAATCCGTACGCACTGCTTCATTGCGATTGATTCGCGAGAGAAGAGATTCCCTGTTAAACATCGAAAGAGAAGCATCCACGTCAGCAAATAACTGCCGGATGGAGTCGGCTAATGCCTGTCCGGTTGCCGGCTGCCATGTGATGTGATAGACAGTCCCGAAAACCATGCCTTGCTCTTTGATATAGGGCGACCGTTGCGGCAACAACAGTAATATCCCGCCGATAATCAACAGCAACATCGGCACAAGGATACGTGTAAAGTGTTTTTTTGTCATAACAAATGATTGAATGTTGACGCAACAAAAATACAAAATGAATAATGAATAATGAATAATGAATAATAAATAATTGAGAATTGAGAATTGAGAATTGAGAATTGAGAAACAACTAAACTAAACTCTAAACTCTAAACTCTAAACTCTAATAACTATACTCTAAAAAAAAATTATTCACTATTCGTTATTCACTATTCACTAAAAAAGTATTACCTTTGCCCCGTTATTGTTCACATCTAAAATCAATACAAAACGATGCTTATATCTGGTATTCCATATTCACCATTTTTTCAGATTAGACGGTTCAACCGGCTAAAAGTAAGCTCGTTACAAAAGCCCCCCCCCGTATTCGCCTTAACTCCTTGTATTCAAGGGATTATAATTTATTAAAAACTTTTCAGGTTACGCTTAACAACGCGAAGTTTCTTTGCGTTGTCTTGCCATATACATATACAATTATTGCGGCACATTTCCGGAATTTTCGGAGGTGTTGCCGTTCTGTTTTGTTGCCTTCACTGCTCCTCGTCTCTGACGAGGAGTTAGTTGGTCGGTCGTTTTTAACGACCTGTCTCGTTGCAAACGAGATTATCATTTACCCCTCGTTACAAACGAGGGGTAGAAAAACTGATAACTGATAACTTAATTATATCTATCAATTAATTTAAAATGTGTTTATTATGAAACAAAAAACCTTTCTTTTCGCTGCTTTTGTGGCAGCATTTCTAAGCATCGCCAATTATGCTGCGGCGCAGGTAACTATTGGAGGCGGCGACCCGCCCAAAGCAGGCGCTATACTTGACTTGAACAGCACGACCAAAGGCGGATTGGCGCTTTCAAATGTAAGTATTACCGATTTGGAGAAGATTCCAGCCAATCAATTAGTCGGTATTACCGACGAGCAGGATGTTAATATTGACCTTGTAGGTATGCTTGTTTACAACACCAATCCAAACTTCTGTCTGGGTGTCTATGTCTGGGATGGAAACAAATGGCTCAAGGTTGGTAAAGATTATCAGGTCAAAGCTGCCGGTAGCGGTGAACTGAATATTCCGTCACTAATTGAAAATGAAAACGTTATTCTGGCAGACGAAGATGTTACGTTAAAGTTTACTGCGCCCGAAGGTGTACAGTTTTACAACTGGTATGAGGACAATACTTATCTTGCAACAACCACAACGCCGGAATATACATCGAATTTTCCGGTAGGTAG
>JAISXJ010000099.1 GCA_031270565.1 Prevotellaceae bacterium | reverse complement strand
GAATTAATTTCTTTGATTATCAGATACAAAGATACAATATTATCTGCATATAAACAATATATTTTTAGAACAAAAAAAACTGCCCCAAAATTACTTTTGAGACAGCCTCTTTTTTTTTGAAAACTTATCAATAAAAAAGGTTAATTCTTTTTTTTGCGGCGCTATAAAAAGTTGTTTCTCTCGCAAGGGACGCAAAAGCATTGATTCACTGTTTATGCGTTGATCGTGGTTTGTTGACAGGATTATTCTCTTAATCCGAGAATCGCAGTCATACGAATTACCATTCAGACAAAAAACAGGAGACTGCTCCAACCGGAACAGCCTCCTGTTTGATATTAGGAAAATGGCTAACGACAAAATCTACTTTGCTATCACGCGCACCATTTCGCAAACTTTGCAGGAATAGCCCCATTCATTGTCGTACCATGCGATTACTTTGGCAAAGTGGCTGTCAAGCGAGATACTTGCTTTGGCATCGAAAACGGAAGTAAGCGCACAACCGCGAAAATCGGTCGAAACCACAGCATCTTCGGTGTATCCGAGCACGCCTTTAAGCGCTCCTTCCGAAGCGGCTTTCATTGCCGCGTTAATATCGGCTTGCGATGCGGGCTTGTCAAGAACAACGGTAAAATCAACCACCGACACATCGGAAGTAGGCACACGCATAGACAAGCCTGTTAATTTGCCATTCAGAACGGGCAACACCTTGCCGACAGCTTTTGCCGCACCGGTAGATGAGGGAATGATATTCTCCAAAATGCCGCGTCCGCCGCGCCAGTCCTTTTTCGAGGGACCGTCAACGGTTTTTTGTGTTGCTGTGGTAGCGTGAATGGTCGTCATCAACCCCTTAACAATCCCGAATGTTTCGTGAAGCACCTTTGCAACGGGAGCGATACAGTTCGTCGTACAGGAAGCGTTTGAGATAATGTCCTGTCCTGCGTATGTAGCGTGATTTACGCCATAAACAAACATAGGCGTATCATCTTTCGACGGTCCGGACAAGACCACTTTTTTAGCGCCGGCTTGAATGTGTTTGCGAGCCGAAGCATCATCAAGGAAGAATCCGGTTGATTCCACTACTATCTCAGCGCCCACTTCGTGCCATTTCAGGTTGGCAGGATCTGCCTCTGCCGTCAAACGGATTTTATTTCCGTTCACAATCAGATTATTTCCTTCCACCCTTACATCTCCGTCAAAACGTCCGTGAACGGAATCGTATTTGAGCATGTACGCCAAATAATCAGCGTCTAATAAATCATTAATACCAACAATTTGGATGTCGTTTCCAAAATTTTTTACGGCAGAACGGAAAACCATACGTCCAATCCGTCCAAACCCATTAATACCAACTTTAATCATAATATTTTTTATTAATTAGAAATTTGTTTTTATATCTTCAACTCCATATCTGTTTTTCTCCGTATGCGTCTTTGCGATTCTGTTGCCGGAATAACGTTTTTCCGTTGATTCGTACCGGTAAAAAGCTGCATACATCTCAAAACTCATTTTCCGCGTGCAAAGGTACTTATTTATATCTGTCTGTTATGCAAATCATGAAAAAAAAACGTACTCCGGTGTCAACGCATTTTAATGGCGAAATATTAAATTGAGGCGCTGGGAAAAGAGCCAAGAAGTTGTCAGTTTTTAGTGAGTAGAGTGTAGTTTTTTGCCCGTTAGGGCATAAATATCAATAGAAAACAAGAACACAGATGATACAGATTTAACAGATAAACACAGGATTTTTATCTGTGAAAATCGCGTCTAATCTGTGTTATCAGTGTTCAAAAGAAAAATAGAACACAGATTGTTTGCAACGAGATATTTTAGCCACAAATGCACGAACTCACTATCAACTGAAAACTTTTTTTACAGTTATACCATTATATAACAAAAAATGCTAATTTTGCAGGCGAAATTTAAAAACACTTCAATTCACTATTGATAATATATATGGAAACTTTGACAGACAGCATTGTTACGGCAGTACAACAGGCAGATACTTTATTAATGCACGCAGAATCTTTAACTGCCGATGTAGCGCACGCCTCTCATGCGTTAGCGCCACTCATTTCAGATTTGGCGCTGATACTCGGAATGGGCGCGGCGGTAACATTATTATTTCGATGGCTCAAACAGCCGCTGGTGTTGGGTTATATCATTGCCGGTTTTTTGGTCAGTCCGTACCTTGATTTTACCCCGTCGGTTAGCGACATGGAAAGCGTCGATATCTGGGCGAAAATCGGTGTGATTTTTTTGCTCTTCAGTCTGGGGTTGGAATTTAGCTTCAAAAAGTTGATGCGAATAGGCGGGTCTGCTTCCATTACCGCTATCGTTGAAATTGTGTTGATTTTTATGACGGGATACCTGCTCGGAACGGCGCTCGGATGGTCAACAATGAACTGTCTCTTTCTCGGAGGCATGCTTGCAAGTTCTTCAACCACCATTATTATCAAAGCCTTTGACGATTTGGGCGTCAAAACCAAAAATTTCGCCCGCGTGGTTTTTGGCGTGCTTGTGGTAGAAGATTTGGTCGTGATTCTGTTAATGGTACTGCTCTCAACGGTTGCCGCAACACAGCATTTTCAAGGTTCGGAGATGCTTTTTACCATCGGTAAACTGCTGTTCTTTTTGATTATCTGGTTTGTAATGGGCATTTTTCTTATTCCAACCATTCTCAAACGTGTCAGGCGCTGGTTGAACGATGAAACATACCTTATTCTCTCCATCGGGTTATGTTTGGGGATGGTGGTGCTGGCAACACAGGTGGGATTCTCTGCCGAACTCGGCGCTTTCATTATGGGGTCGATTCTGGCAGAGACCACTTCGGCGGAGAAAATCGAACACCTTTTGAAACCTGTTAAAGACCTTTTCGGCGCCGTATTTTTTGTTTCTATCGGGATGATGATTAACCCGCCGCTGATGTTAGCCAACTGGAATATTATTCTTCTGGTAACGGCGGTAATCATCGTCGGCAAATTTCTAAGCACCACATGCGGCGCCGTATTATCGGGACAGTCGCTCAGGCAGTCGGTACACGTGGGAATGAGCATGGCGCAGATTGGCGAGTTTGCTTTTATCGTGGCAACGCTTGGTCTGTCTCTTGGTGTCATTGATGATTTTCTGTTTCCGGTTGCCGTTGGGGCGGCGGTAATCACTACTTTTACAACGCCGTATATGATTAAATATGCCGATAACGTTTACTTTTTAATCGAAAAGATTTTACCCCGTAAATTTCTTGTTTCCGTTAATAGTTACGCTTCTTCCTCTCAAAATATTCAAGCCGAGAGTGAATGGAAAATGATGACGAGGAAGTTTATATCTTCCACCGTTACAAACACAATCATTGTACTGGCTGTTATCATTGCAGGCGTTCGGCTGCTGTTACCTTTATTTGTAACGCTGTTTTCCAACAGACTGTATGCTTCTATCAGCGCCTGCGCCATCACTTTGCTTGTGGCATTTCCGTTTTTGTGGGCAATGATGTTCCGCCATACTGACCGCGAAAAGTACAAGGAACTCTGGAGCAACAAGCAATATTCGCACGGACCGCTGTTGATTCTTGAGATAGTAAGAATTTTAATTGGCGTTGCGCTTTTGAGCTATTTAATCAACCGCATGTTCGCACCGATGACAGTATTATTAATCGTTGTGCCACCCATTGTGGTTTTGCTTCTGATTTTTTCCAAACGGATAAGGCAGTTTTATACGCTTATAGAAAGGCGTTTTATGACCAATTTCAACAGCCGTGAAATTGCCGCAGCAAGAAAGGAATCGCCTATGGCAGGCATTAAAAGAGAATTTGCCCCGAACACGGTCAACGACACATGGGACGTCCATCTTGTTGACCTTGAGGTAAGTCAGGAGGCTGAATATGTCGGTCGGATGCTTGTGGAGCTTCCCTGGAGGGAGAGTTACGGTATCAGCGTGGTTTATATCAGGCGTGGCGAAAACCTGATATATGCGCCGGGTGCTAACAGCAAGATTCTGCCCTTTGACCACATTGGCGTCATTGCTTCAGACGAACAGATACAGAATTTTATGCCTGTCTTCGAGTCGAAAAATATACCCGTCAACAACAATTATGATGTGGAAGATATTGTTGTAGAAAAGATTTTGGTTGACGAACATAATCATCTGAACGGTTTGATGATTAAGGAATCGGGTATCAGGGAGAAATACGATGCGATGGTAGTCGGCATAGAGAGGGGAGTTTTGCGTATCCCCAATCCTCATTCGAGTGAGATTTTTCAGGAGCATGACGTCGTTTGGATTGTTGGGAACAAAAAGAAATTAAAAACCTTGCATACAAGTTAGCGGTTAATTCTTTTTTTGAGGCGCCATGAAAAGAATGAATAGTGAATAACGAATAGTGAATAATTAAGAAATTTTTTTAGAGTGTAGTTTTTAGAGTGTAGAGTTTAGTTTTTTTGCCCGTTAGGGCATAAATATCAAAGGAAAAACAGAACACAGATGACACAGATTTAACAGATAAACGCCAGATTTTTATCTGTGAAAATCGTGTCTAATCTGCGATATCTGTGTTCAAAAATAGAGAAAATCATCTTGAACATCCTGTTAATCCTGTGAAAAATGGGGCTGTCTCAAAAGTTGTCAGTGAGTAAATTTCGTGTATTAGTGGCTAATTCTGACAACCAAAAAAAAAATTTCAATTTTCGCATTGTTTTAAAAAAAAAGGTTGTATATTTGCCCCGTTCTTTTCAGTTATCAGTTGTCAGTTGTCAGTTGTCAATTCTCAATTATTAATTGTTCATTAAAGATTATGCTTTCACCCGATATTACATATTCACCATTTTTCCCGTTTAGACGATTCATCCGCCTATCGGTGAGTTCGTTACAAACACCCCCCCCCGAAATCGCGTAAACCACTCATATTCAGGGGCTTATAATTCATTAAGAATTTTTGAGGTTACACTTAACAGCGCGAAGTCTTTTTGCGTTGCTTTGCCACATACAGCTGTAACAGCCACTTCCCGGAATCGGGAGGGTGGCTGTTGTTGGTTGGGGGGGACATTTATATCCTGTAAATTTATATTTAAGTCTCGCAGACTCGTGTCTGAGTCTCCCAGACACGTGTCTGAGTCTCGCAGACACGTGTCTGAGCCATATATAAACCTATTTCATAATGCTATTAATTCTTTTTTAAATGTTTAATCTTTAAGATTTTATTTGTTATGGGAAAAACAACCATTCCAAAATCGGATTCTGACTTTAATGACAATTTATGACCATTTGGAGAGTAGCGGGGGAAGATTAAGTGAATGTATTTATTGATTAAGAATTGACAGGAACGAAGAGATTCCTGCCGCTACTCCCCAAATTTTTATCCCACACTCCGCTACCGCAGATTTGTAATCTGTGGTGGCAGGGCTTCAAGACCAAAGGGAAAAGCCTCCAGCGATGGGGGCTTTTTTAGTTTTTAGTGACATAATGCTGTTCCGCAGGGACAAATCTCCCGCTTTGGCGGGACAAGTCCTGTGTAACTCGGTGAAATCTCCTGCTTTGGCGGGACAAGTCCTGTGCTTCTCTGTGAAATTCAGCAGCGAGCGTAGCCAAGTTTTCTTATTGCACGGAGTTATACAGAGAACACACAGAGAAACACAGAGAAATAAAAGCCCGAAAAAACATTGTTCACTATTCGTTATTCATTCTTCACTACTAACTACACTCTACAAACTATAAACTAAAAACACTACCTTTGCGGGAGAAAAAAACTGCGGCATTGGCGTAATTGGTAGCCGCGCCGGATTTAGGATCCGGTGATGAAAATCGTGCAGGTTCGATTCCTGTATGCCGCACAAAAAAACAGGGTTAAGCGTCCCTGTCAACCTTATACTCAAGGTCGCAATGCCCCCTTATCATCCGTACATTATTATTATTCTAACCTGTTTCCGGAAAAATGAAAGCCAATCTTAGTTCGCAGATTGTTCTGCACCGTATTCCAAAAAAATATTATCGCCCAGACGACGTGTTGGAACTCTCCGGTATCAGCCGGTTCGAGAAGATAGAGACCAATATCTCCGAAACCAGCATTGAGGGTAGCCGTCTGGTGGCACGCGAAATTGCCGACCTGATACGGGAACGTCAAGCCGCCGGAAAACGGTGTGTGCTTGGACTTAATTCCGGTCGGACGCCAATGGAAGTTTATGAACATCTGGTAGAGATTCATCGTAACGAAAAGTTGAGTTTCAAAAATGTGGTGGTCTTCAACCTGTTTGAATATTATCCGTTAGACGCTACGTCGGCACAGAGCTGTCTGAATCAAATTCGGCGGATGCTGTTTGACCATGTGGATATTGCACCGGAACATATCTTTTCGCCCGACGGCGCCATTCCGCAAAACGAAATCGTCAAACACTGTCACGCATACGAGCAAAAGATTGCCGACTTCGGCGGTATCGACTATCAGATTCTCGGCGTTGGACCGGTTGGTAATATCGGATTCAACGAACCCGGCTCTCAACCCAACTCCGGCGCCCGACTGATTCTTCTGGATGCCATTTCACGCAAGGAAGCAACACGCCTTTTCGGTACGATAGATAAAGTTCCGGCTGGCGCTATCACGCTCGGCATCGGGTCGATTCTGAAAGCAAAACGGGTGGCGTTACTTGCGTGGGGCGATTCCAAATCGCCTATCATTCATTCTGTGGTGGAGGGAGCGGTCTCCGACCTTATCCCCGCCTCTTATATGCAGACACATTCCAACATTACCATTTTTCTGGACATCCACGCGGCAAGTTCTCTGACACGTATCAGCCACCCGTGGCTGGTCTCCTCCTGCGAATGGAATAACAGATTAATCCGCAGAGCAATTATCTGGCTTTGTATGAAAGTTAATAAACCTATTCTCAAACTTACAAACAAAGATTATAACGAAAACGGATTAAGCGAACTGTTAGCGCTTTACGGTTCGGCATATAATGTTAATATCAAAATTTTTAATGATTTGCAACACACCATTACCGGCTGGCCCGGCGGGAAGCCCGATGCCGATGATACGTATCGTCCCGAACGCGCCAAGCCTTATCCGAAGCGGGTAGTGGTGTTCAGTCCGCACCCCGATGACGACGTTATCTCAATGGGCGGTACGCTGCAACGGCTGGTTGACCAGCAGCACGAGGTACATATTGCCTATCAGACTTCCGGAAATATTGCCGTAGATGACGATGAAGTTATCCGTTATATTGCCTTTGTAAAAGGGTTTAAAGATATGTTTTGTCCCGATAATGACATTATTGAAGCGAAATATCAGGAGATAAAGCAGTTTCTTTTACAGGATAAAAAGGAAAACGATATTGATACACTTGACGTGCGGATGCTCAAAGGTCTGATTCGTCGCGGCGAAGCCAAAGCCGCCGACAGGTATATGAACGTCCGTTTACGGAATATTCATTTTCTGAATTTGCCGTTCTATGAGACAGGCACCGTGAAAAAACGCGACCTGACGCAGAAAGATGTGGATATTATCAAGGCATTACTCAATGAGATTTGTCCGCATCAGATTTATGTAGCCGGAGATTTAGCCGACCCGCATGGCACACATAAGGTTTGTCTTGATGCGGTGTTGGCGGCTGTTGACGAATTGCAGGACGAGAGAGCGGCATGGCTCGAAACGTGCCGTATCTGGATGTATCGCGGCGCGTGGACGGAGTGGGAAATCGACCTGATAGAGATGGCTGTCCCGCTCAGTCCCGAAGAGTTGCTGCACAAGCGGAACGCCATTCTGCGTCATCAGTCGCAAATGGAAGGGGCGCCCTTTCTTGGCAATGATGAACGCCTCTTCTGGCAACGCTCGGAAGAACGCAACAAAACCACAGCAGACATGTACAACAAACTTGGTCTGGCTGCCTACGAAGCCATCGAAGCCTTTGTTCAGTACGTTCCAAAATAGCACACTCTCTTTATGATGAAGAACATGGTTAAGCCCTGTTTTGCGGAAGCCGTCGGGACGTTTGCAAAAGCCGATTACAATAATAAAAACATTTTCAAAAACGTATTAACCGAAAAAATAAGGTTAATCGCTTTGGTCTGCATCCTGTGGCTTGCCGGTTGGAACGTTGCGGCGCAAACGCCCGACCAAAAGACTGCTATCGCAGAGTGGCTGCTGCAATATGAATTACGTTATCCTGTTATGGGAACATTCTCCCTGAAAAATGTTCAGATTAATCACAAAAAGAAAACCTGCCACATCTTTGCCAACAATAATTTTGAATCCATTCCCTTTCGGGAAGAACTGGTAGAACAGATGCAACAGGAGATTATCTCCCTGCTTGGCGACAGCTATCGGGATTACAAAATAATCATCTATGCCAACAACAGAGACATCTCTACGCTTATTCCCAACTATTACAGAACCCGTAACAAGCCCGACAAAAGCAGACTGTCTCCCACCAAAAAAACGTCTGTGCCGTTTGTTGTGAACCACAGCAAGCCCTTTTCAGCGCCTTTGGGGCTGGATAACCGTTACATCGCCCTCTGGCACAGTCACGGGTGGCACTACGACCAGCGGCTTGACCGCTGGGAGTGGCAACGCGCACGGATACTCAGCACGGTGGAAGACAAATTTACCATGTCATACGTGTTGCCCTACCTGCTGCCGATGCTGGAGAACGCCGGAGCAACCGTCTTCCTGCCACGTGAACGGGACACGCAAACGCACGAAGTAATCGTTGACAATGACACACAGTCAGAATCACTCTACATTGAAAATGGCAAAGAAAACAGCTTCACCACAGGAGGAACAGGCTTTGCCATGCGCCGTACAGTCTATACCGAACAGCAGAATCCGTTCACCGAAGGCTCTTACCGCATTATGCACAGCGACGTGAGCGAAAGCAGTTCCGTTATATGGATACCGAATATTCCGGAAGATGGCTATTACAGCGTATCTGTTTCCTATAAATCGGTGAACGATGGGGTAGGGGATGCGCGTTATTCCGTGTTTCATACGGGCGGAATAACCCATTTTACCGTCAATCAAACCATCGGCGGCGGCACGTGGATTTATCTTGGCAATTTTCATTTTAAAAAAGGAATAAATAATGCCTTCGGCTGCGTTGCTTTGAGTAATCAAAGCGCTTTTTCAAAACATGTCATCACAGCAGATGCGGTTCGTTTTGGCGGCGGGATGGGAAACATTGCACGGCGTCCCGCAAGAGAAGGCACGCTTGATAATGTCAAAAGTTCGGCATCCTCAGCGCCGAAGCTTCTTTCGTCATATAAAAAAGAAGAATATCTCACAAGCGGTCGTGCCAGATATTTGGAGGGCGCACGCTACTGGATGCAATGGGCGGGAATACCGTTTCACATATACAGCTACACGCAAGGGCTGAATGATTATATTGATGACTATGCCTCGCGGGGTTGCTGGGTGAATTATCTGCTCTACGGTTCGCATCACGCACCCGACTCGGTGGGACTTGCCATTCCTGTAGATATGGCGCTGGCGTTTCATTCCGATGCGGGTTGCAAGACCGACACCATTATCGGCACGCTCGGCATTTATACCGCCGAATCCAAACACAGGGAAATTGGACGATACCTCAACGGACAGTCACGCTCAGCCGCCCGCGACCTCACCGACATGGTTACGACAGCCATTACTGATGATATTCGCCGTCTCTATGAACCCAACTGGACAAGGCGCGGTATGTGGAACAAATCCTACGCCGAAGCACGCATCCCGGAAGTCCCGACGATACTTCTTGAACTGTTGTCGCATCAGAATTTTCTTGATATGCAATACGGGCATGACCCGCGTTTCAAGTTTACCGTATGTCGAGCCATATATAAAGGTATCCTGCGCTTTCTTGCCACGCAAAACGGTCAACCTTATTGCGTACAGCCGTTGCCGGTAACCGGTTTCTCTACTCGCATCATCGGCGACAGCGTACTGTTACAGTGGCAGCCCGTAATGGATACGCTCGAAGCCACTGCTGTCCCCGACAGTTACATTATCTATCAGAGACGGGAGGATAACGGTTTTGACAACGGCATATCGGTATGCGATACGTTTATAATGTTACCATTGCCCGCAGGAGAGATAATGAGTTACAAGGTTACGGCGGTCAATGAGGGCGGGGAGAGCTTCCCCTCGGAGATACTTTCGGCATTTCGTTATGCCGGAGAAACGAAGAAACTGTTAATCGTGAACGGCTTCGACCGTGTAGCCGCTCCCTCAGGATTTGCGGCAGGCGATTACGCCGGCTTTCCGGCATGGACAGACAGGGGCGTAGCCGACTGGAATGACCTGTCGTTTACCGGCATGCAGTACGAGTACCGCCGCTCCAAGCTGTGGAACGATGATGACGCTCCGGGATTCGGCGCTTCCGGCAGCGATTACGAAACAGTTATCATTGCCGGAAATACATTCGATTATCCCTATTTGCACGGGCGTTCCATTGCCAAAGCAGGTTATTCTTTTGAATCGTGCAGTTACAAAGCCGTCGAAGACGGACGTATTTCCATGTCTGACTATCCGGTGGTAGATTATATTCTCGGAAAACAGAAAACATCGCCCGTCGGTACAAACAGTCTCATCAATCAATACAAAACATTCTCTCCGGAGATGCAGCGCCATATCAAGGCATACTGTCAGTCGGGTGGGGCGCTGTTTGTCAGCGGAGCGCACGTTGGCGCTGACCTCTGGGCGGAGACAGCTTCGGATGCAGACAGACGCTTCGCCGAAGAGACGCTGAAATTCATCTGGCGTACCGCCAACGCCACGCAGGACGGGCGCGTGGCTGCCGTCTATGCTCCAAATAACGCTATCGGCGGAAATTATCAGTTCAGCCATACGCCCAACAGTACCATATATTTTGTTGATGCGCCCGACGGCATCGACCCTGTTGGCGGCAGTCATACCGTAATGCGCTACCCGCAGAGCAACATCAGCGCTGCCGTCGCATACAGAGGCGCATACCGTACGCTCGTGTGCGGTTTTCCCTTTGAAACCGTCAACGACGAGGCGCAACGCAACAGCCTTATGCAGCAAATTCTCTATTTTTTATTCATAAAATAATTCTTCACTACAATGAAACGCATCAACTGTTTTATTCATGCACAGGGGAATGACCCTGTTAACGACACCATCAACGCACTCAGACAGTCGCCGCTGGTAGCAGACATTTACCTGCTTTCTTCCAACGGATGTCAGCACGAAGGTTGCCGGACAATCGCCATAGACAGGCTCAGCTCATCTGCTACTGTCGCCAAAATCGCACAGCACGCGGATGCCGACTATGTCTTTATCTACACCGGACACACGGCTCTCGAACTGGGGCAATATGCCCTCGAAAGGTTCTATAATCTGGGTATGGCAACGGCAACGGGATTGCTTTATTCCGATTATTATCGGGTAACAAACGGCATACGTACCCCCATGCCGACTATTGACTACCAGAGCGGCAGTCTGCGCGATGACTTTAATTTCGGGTCGGTACTCTTCTACCGTGCCGATGCCGTCCGGCGGGCTGTCGGAGAGACTGCTGCCTCTTATGACTTTGCTGGACTCTATAACCTGCGATTGAAAGTATCGCAATTCACCGAAATTTACCGCATAAACGAATTTCTTTATTCGGAAACAGAACAGGACGCATCCGGAAGTGGCGAAAAACTGTTTGACTATGTTGACCCCAAGAATCGCGCTGTGCAGATAGAAATGGAACACGCCTGTACAGAGCATTTGAAAGCTATCGGCGCATATCTGCCGCCACATGCCGACACGGTAACATTCGACGCAAAGGGCTTTGCCAACGAAGCCTCCGTTATTATCCCCGTAAGAAACCGTGAACGTACCCTCGAAGATGCTGTTTTGTCGGTGTTAAGTCAAGAAACGAATTTCCCATTTAACTTGATTATTATTGACAACCATTCCACCGATCGCACCTCCGAGATTATTGCACAATATGCTCGACAGGATGCGCGTGTCATCCATATTATTCCGGCGCGTACCGATTTGGGCATTGGCGGGTGCTGGAATGTTGGCGTTGACCACCCTGCCTGCGGAAAATTCGCCGTACAGCTTGACAGCGACGACGTTTACGAAACCTCCTCGACGCTGCAAACTATCGTGGACACTTTCTACGAAACCGGCGCGGCGATGGTGGTCGGCTCATACACGATAACAGACATAAACATGCAGACAATCCCGCCCGGACTGATTGACCATCGCGAATGGACATCAAAAAACGGACATAACAACGCCCTTCGTATTAACGGGCTTGGAGCGCCGAGAGCGTTCTATACGCCACTGTTGCGGCAGATTCGCGTACCAAATACAAGTT
>JAISXJ010000075.1 GCA_031270565.1 Prevotellaceae bacterium | reverse complement strand
TTAGAGTTTAGAGTTTAGAGTTTAGAGTTTAGAGTTTAGAGTTTAGAGTTTAGTTATTGGCTACGCCTAACGTTGTTTCTCAATTCTCAATTCGTAATTCGTAATTCGTAATTCGTAATTCTAAAATCTGACAACTAATTCTGCTCTCGCTTTTTAGGAGTTCCCTAAAAGAGGGCGGCAATATATCATTACCGCCCTCTTTTTAATCTTTGGAACAGATTGTTACTTAATAACTATCTTGTGCGTTGATGAAATGCCTTTGGCATCAATAGCCTTTATCAGATAGATTCCCTTCTGTGCAATGGTGAACTGAGATACCTGACTATCTGTTGCCAGACGCTGACCAAGCAGAGAGTAGATTTCAACATCTGCCATCTCGGAAAGTATTACCTGATTGCCGTTTACAAAGACGTCGATTGTCGTTTTGGAAACGGTAGCAGGTCTATAATCTACCGTATAAGCTCCATCTGCATCCGTAAGCGTGTAGGCGGCATAGCCGTTTTCTCCAACATAAATGTACAACTGTGCTACATTATCGGTAACAGAAACACTTACTGCACCTGTACGGTAAGGATTAGACACACCTCCCATACCTGCATCCGGCAAACTCCACAGACGTTTTGCATCTGCAAAACTCTTATTGGCATCCTTATATTGGAACAGCGTAAAGAAAGAGGCTCTACCGCCATCGGTTGTTACTGTGTTACGCGAAGCCGACAGGAAATAGAATTTTTCGTTGAGTTCAAATTCGCACAAACCGTTGTGTCCTTCGTTCAACACTACGCCTTCTTGATTCAAGAGTGCAGCATTGTTGAAAAAGCCATCTACTAAGTTTCCGTCGAAATCATACAGGGTTGGGTGTGTTGCATTTCCGTCAAGATAGAAAAGTCCGCCGTTGATGTCTAAAGGAAATACCTGAGGTGCGGTACCGGGATTGGCAAGTGGTGCGGGGTTGTCACCAATAGGCCATACAACGGGGTCCAGTTCAATATAGTCTTTAGCAGTAATAATGCCGCCTTCGATTTTCCACCAGTAAACTTCCATAGCGCTGGCATTTGCCGCCATAATAATTGCATCCTGGTTTACATCGCCTAATACGCCAAAGGCATCGAAGCGAAGTGTTGTGGTTGAGTAGTCGGTTCCCATAACTTCATCTATCAGCAGCGAACCCTCACCTGTTGCCAAATCCACTTTCCATATCTGGAAGGGTTGTAGTTGACTGGTAACGCAGTTACCTAACAGAGCATTACCGGCATTGTCCAACTTCAAATCATTAAATGCCAGCGTTCCGGCTGCGAACAGCGAATCTTCACCTGTTGAAGAAAGTCCATGATAGGTAAACAGAGTATCCGGCAACGCAACGGGTGCAAGTCTCTCTCCCGTAGCAGCATCCACTACTACCAAACGTCTATTCCCACGATCCGGAAAGTAAATTTTCCCTTCCTTCTCAATCATAGCACGTACCATACCTGAGGCGCCAGGCAACAGATCGCCGGCATAGTTTTCCTCTTTTGCGGAATAAATCCAGTTGTTCACTAAAGAATACTGTTGGTCTTCGCCCAGAGCGGGATAAACGTGCTGGTCGATTTTAGCTGCGGCAGCAATACCAGCAGTACGCGGTGTAGCGTCGTTGCTAAGCACAATGTCATCAATTTGCAGCCATACCTCTTCGGTAATATCCGCTCTGTCAACCATCACCATAACAAAATTAATACCGTTTTCACTGAACGCGGAGATGTCAAACACCACATCCTGCCATACGGAATCTACAATGGTAATCTCCGTTACCGGCAATAAATCCAGCACAAAACTCGGTGAAGGCAGATTGTCCGACACTTTCAAATTCGGAATACCTGTGTTGGTGCGATACATCTTCACGTGCGCATAGGAGTAGCCCTTAATTGGTTCCGAAAAATCCAGAATGGAGCCTGCCCAGTTGCCATCTGAAGCTCCTGCTCGTACGAGCTTCAGCGCATTGTGGCTTGGATTCAATGCCACTTTTTCAACATTGAGTTCAACGGAAAAACTTCCGGCGCCCACACCTCTCCACGCTTTCGCAGGACCTTCAAAGTCGTCCACCAGATAGGGTTTCGACGGCTGTGCATAAACTGTCGCCATCGCTGCACAGGCTATAAGCAACAGTGCAGATTTACGTAATAATTTTTTCATAAAGATAGAATTAAAATTTAGAAATTAAAAATAAGATAACTGTTTATAAGAAAACTGTAAGTAAAAATCGGTTAATGAATACCATTAAGAAATACAGCCCAAAAGTAGGAATTATTTTTGGTACTTCAATATTTTCATGCCATTATTTGTGTAAATTTTCAAGAAATACATTCCCCGCACAAAATACTGATTATCAATGTCAATAATGTTAGTACCCGGATAAAAAGTAACTTTTTTAGAAAAAAGAGCCTTCCCGACCACATCAAAAAGCGTCAAATCCACCTGTTTTTCGCGCACGGAAGTTGCTACAAGCTGTACTTTTTTGTCATTATTTTCAATTATGCAAATATCCAACCCCTCTATGGTGAAAATATCAATTGCAGATTCCGTTTCCAAAACAACTTCCACCGTCGGACATGGTTCCGTATCGCCGCTTTTGCCAGAGGCTTTCAGGCGCAGATAGTAGGTAGCCGGCGTCAGGTTTTTGAAAGTGGCTGAATAGGTAAAAGCGTTCGTTGAGACGATTTTCGTGCTGCGTGGCGGGAATGTTTCCGACGCCGACAACTCCGCCCTGAAGCTATTGGCAGCCTGTGGCGCCCAGGTTACTACTATTGAATCGCCGTAAACGATGTCGCCGTTACGTGGTGTAATAATCTGCGGAACGGGAATCTCCAGCTCTTCGGTTGTAAACATCACAGTGGGCGATACGCCGGAAATAGCGCCAAGAGACACGCTCACACGTGCATAGTAAATCGTGTAACTGGTGAGAATATTTTCCGGCACCGTAACAGAGGTAGCGGTCAGGGTTTTGGAAAACAGTTGCGTATTGCTCAGAAACCGTACGTCTGACGAAATTTCAAAAACATATTCCGCTCCTGTTCCCATATTATCCCATGTAAATGTCGGCGTAAGCGATATGTTTCCCTCGCCGTGCGTTGGAGAGAGAATACTGAACCGGCTGCTGACAAAGGAAAAAGGCGACGACCACTCTCCTTCGTGATTCGGCACATGAGGTTTGACGCGCCAGTAGTAAGTGGTGTTGTTTGCCAGATTCGTTTGCAAGCCTGAGAAAAAGCTGGGGTCAACCGTTCTTCTTGTAGTAACCGGCTGTGTGAAAGCGGCATCCGACGCCAGTTGCCAGTCGTATCCCTGAGCCGACGCAACCGCCTGCCATGTAAAAAGACAGGGTAGCAGAGTGGTCTTATTATTTTCCGGCAAGAGTAGCGTTGTAGATACGGCAGTGCCCGACGGCTCGTTATAGACGCGCGGCGTAAATTCGTTGCCGTAACGGTCAACCACCGAAACCGCCAGACTGTGCGTACCGGCATTAATATGGCTCGGCAGGATACAGTTGGCATTATATGTCAGTCCAAGCAGATATTTGGACGAAGTGAAAGCATCCGCATCGTTACGGTTGGCTGTTGGAATGGCATAGACCGCATAACGCATACCTGTTATGGCATCCCACGAAAGGGTATTTCCCGAAAGCTGCAACCCTGACACAAGCGAACGGTCGGGCGTTGATTTCCAACTAATGGCAGGAGGCAACGCCTGATGCGTAAATTTGTTTTGGCGTAAATAACGTACAAAACCGGCTGTTTTTACCACCTTTGACGTGGCATAAAAGACCGACCCCGGCGCATCGTTGATGTCGCCTGTACGGTTGAAATCAATCTGCAAGCCCACCTCCGATGCCGGAAAAGCGGCAACAGCCTTTGAGATTGCCGGCGTTGTCTTCAAGCCAAACGCCTGCTGTTCGATAATGGATAATGCCTTGCAGGGCATTGTCAGCTGTGTGGACGTATCGGCAGGCGCGGAGGCGCTGCTCGACAATTCGCTCACCGAGTGGCTCGCATAAAAATGACGCCCGAAACGGTTGGCAATGTCGCTCCACCATGCCGCCAATTTGCCGTAGGGATAGGCGCTGTATGTTGTCCAGTAGAGTTGTGGCGAGACATAATCGACCGTCCCCTGCTCCAGCCATGCAACGGGGTCGCAGTAGATTTCGGCATACATATTTCCCGTAGCGCCCACTCCTGCCGGCAACAAAATTCCGCGTGCCGCAGCCACCGAAGCGTCTGTCGTCCACGTGCCGAAAGGCGATACGCCAAATGTTACAAAGGGTTTTATTGTCTGAATGGTATCATAAACGGCAGCTACCATACGGTTGACATTTTCGCGTCTCCAGTCGCCAACAGCCATTGCCGAGGGCTTGTAAAGCGCTTGTGTGGCAGCGTCAAGCGTAGCGGACGTGCCGCCGTATGCATAAAAATAGTCGTCAAAAACAATCCCGTCCACATCATATCGCGAAACGATATCCGCTACAACATTTTTAATTTGCTGTACCACCTCAGGCAGTCCGGGATTAAGAATTTTCAGACTGCTGCCATAATCAAGCAACCATTCGGGATGCGTATTATAATAGTCATCAGGGAGGTTTCCGTGCGTTTCCGACGAAGATGAATAACGGTACGGATTGAGCCAGGCATGCAACTCCAATCCGCGCAGATGCGCCTGTTCAACAGCATACTGCAAGGGGTCGTAACCGGGGTTTCCGCCGCGCGTACCGGTCAGATACTTGCTCCAAGGCTCGTATGACGAGGCATAGAAAGCATCGCACATACCGCGTACCTGCAAAAATGTAGCATTCATATTGGCGGCTTTAAGCGAATCCAGAATGAGGCACAGCTCGGCTTTCTGGTTGGTGATAGCCGTCTGTCGCTGGGCTTCGTTGGTGCCTGTTGCAAGCGGAATCACTGTAGTAGGCCAGTCAATAGCCCAGACCGTTGTCAACCACGAGGCACGCAGTTCACGTTTTGGCGACTGTCCATACAGGACAGCAGATGCCACACAGAAAAATGTTAAAAGTAAAATCTTTTTCATTCTATAATAGATTAAAAATTAAAAGCCGTATTGAAGTTGGAAGCCTCTCGCAGAGGCTCTCCGAAATGGAGAGAAACTTTCCATTTCGTGTAGAAGGTTGGTAATAAGATATTTGTTTTTGACATCGTGATGTTCTGATTGTGGATTGATTATATTTTTACAGTTAGTTAATCCGGTGCGAAGATACAACTTTTTAATGAATAATGAATAATGAATAATATTTTTTCAGTTATTAGAGTGTAGAGTTTAGTGATTAGAGTGTAGTTATTAGAGTGTAGTTATTAGCCGGTTACGGCTTCAATATCAATAGAAAAACGGCTTTAAAACAAGCGTTTTTGTCCTTGCGGACAACTGCGATACAGCCCTGCAAGCGCGATTTGTGGCATTATTCACATTGTTATCCGTAAGTTGCACTTACGGTTATTCACATAACGCCCTGACGGGCAAAAAAAACGGCTTCCCAGACTGCCTGAAAGGCAGAATTTGCATAACCGCATACAAGCGATAGCGCAGTTTGCGGAAAAAGTCGCCTCGCGAACCTGCACCTGAAAGGTGCGACAAATAATTAAGAAGTCCTGCCTTTGGCTTCGCCGATTTTCAATTCAGGCAGTGGTTGGTGTGTCGTGCTCGTGCCGCAGGTCGATGACCTGCGGTTATGAAGATGTTGTCTTTCAGACAATTGGCTTCGTCGATTTTCAATTCAGGACTACTCAATTTCTTCGTTATTCACTATTCATTTCTTCATTTCTTCATTTCTTCATTTCTTAATTTCTCAATTCTCAATTATTCACTATTCACTATTCGCTATTCGTTAGGGCAACCACACAGGGTTGCACCCTACATTATTCACTATTCATTTCTTCATTTCTTCATTTCTTCATTTCTTCATTCTCAATTCTCAATTATTCACTATTCACTATTCGTTATTCGTTATTCGTTATTCATTCTTTTCACAGCGCCACAAAAAAAAGAGTTAGCATAAAGAAAAAATGTTTGTATCATCAAATATTTTTGAGTACTTTTGCGCGCGTTTTAGAGAAAGTTATTTCTTTTTATTGATTCATTAATCTTATCATATTATTATGCAATTATTATTGGCTATTAATTGGTCTAATGCTCTGATGGTTGTCTGGGCAGGTTTTACAATCGTGATAATCATCCTGTGCCTGCTGGTGCTTTTATTACTGTTATTCAACAAAATTTTGACGTATTCTGCCGGCAAGCATCAACCCGCAAAACAAGTTCTACAACCTCAACCCGAACCCGTAAAAACGGACACTGTCAGTGTTAATAATGACAACAGTCAGAGCAATGACATTGCCGCCATTTCCGCCGCTTTGTATCTCTATTTTGCAGAGGTGCACGACGGAGAAAGTAATGTTTTGACCATCCAGCGCACTGGAGACGATTCTGCGTGGAATGCCAAAATATTCGGTCTAAACAACACGTTGTAACTGTAAATTAAAACCAAGATAAATAAAACATGAAAAATAAGAGCCTGTTTCTTGTATTGCTGCTCCTTTGTACAGGATTTTGTACGAACCTGTCAGCGCAAAATGCACCGTCCGATACTGTTTCAACGGTGCAGGTATCTCAGAATGATGTTACCGAACAGTCGGAAGCGATGGATAAAAATATTTCTATCGCTGATACGTTGAAAAAATTTGTCAGCACGATGGGTTTCGCCACGATGACATGGAAAACCGTTGTGATGCTGTTAGTTGCATTTCTTCTGTTATATCTGGCAATTGTCAAGGGTTTCGAGCCACTGTTATTATTGCCGATTGCATTCGGAATGTTGCTTACCAATATTCCGCTGGCAGGGATGTTCCACAGCGAACTGTTTGCAGACGGACATGTGCACTGGGATGCGCTCAGCCAAGGAGGCGGATTGATAGACTATCTCTATCTCGGCGTAAAAATGGGCATTTATCCCTGTATCATCTTTGTCGGTATTGGCGCAATGACTGATTTTGGTCCTTTACTTGCCAATCCTAAAAGTCTGTTGCTCGGCGCTGCTGCCCAGCTGGGAATCTTTGCGACGTTCATTGCCGCCATTGCTCTGGAATTTACACCGGCGCAGGCAGCTTCAATTGGAATCATCGGTGGCGCTGACGGACCTACGGCTATTTTTCTTACATCGAAACTGGCGCCGGAACTGTTAGGACCTATCGCTGTTGCCGCTTACTCGTATATGGCTCTGGTGCCGGTTATACAGCCGCCTATTATGCGTCTGTTGACGACAAAGAAAGAGCGACAAATCAAGATGCAGCAGCTGCGGGCGGTGTCGCGCGTGGAGAAAATTCTCTTTCCAATCATCGTTACGGTGATTGTTTCGCTAACGCTTCCGTCGGCTGCAGCGCTTATCGGCTGTTTGATGTTCGGCAATTTGATGCGTGAAAGCGGTGTTGTAGAACGGTTAACAAAGACGGTTCAAAACGAGCTGATGAATATCGTTACCGTTTTTCTGGGTATCAGTGTGGGAGCAACCACCACCGCCGAGACGTTTCTCAACTTGCAGACGGTGATGATTTTGGCTATTGGCATTGTGGCATTTGGTATGGGTACGGCAGGCGGCGTTTTGCTGGCAAAATTGCTCAATGTGTTCTCGTCGCGTAACAAGATTAATCCGCTGATTGGTTCGGCGGGCGTATCGGCGGTGCCGATGGCGGCTCGCGTCTCGCAGATAGAGGGACAGAAAGCCGACCCGCACAACTATCTGTTGATGCACGCTATGGGTCCAAATGTAGCAGGCGTGATAGGGTCGGCTGTTGCGGCTGGTATCCTGCTGAGTATGATGGGCAGTTGACCGGAATCTACAATTTTCTTTCAAATAACAGACTGCCGTCTATATCAGGACGGCAGTCTGTTTTGCGGTATGTCTTGCAGAACGATAACAGGATTACACACACTGAAAACCACTTCGCGCTAACGGCGTTAGCTTTATTTTAATGCGTTGACCTCTGTTCAATATTTTGCTTTTTTTATGGATTTTGGCGATAAATCAACGACAAACTCTTTAAGGTCATCGTTTTGCATGGAAGTGGGAATTGACCGGCGTACCATTGCCACGATTTCGTTGAGCATGGTTTGGCGCACATAGTGGCAACTTACTACCATACTCACTTCCCGAACGGCGGTAATATCCGTGAAATCACGCAGATTGTCCTGCCGGTCTTCAGGGAGTTGTGCCGCTGCCAGTTCGGGAATCATGGTACCTCCTGAATTGTTATCCACAATATTTATTAAGGTATCAATACTGCCCGCCTCATAGTTCATCACCTGTTTCAGCCTTTTCCTGCTGAACTGACACAACTTCAGCATTTGTGTCCGAAAACAGTGAACATCTTCCAAAATCCATACCTTTTGAAGATTTTCAAACTCCTTGAGAGTAATTTTTTTCTGCTCGTGCAATGCCTCATCCGGCGAGATATAGGCATAGAATTTCTCATAATAGATTGGATGTTCCACCAGTCGGTCGTGTTTAAGCGGGGTTGCCAGAATACCGCCATCAAGTACACCCGCAGTAATGAGTTCCACGATGCGGTCGGTAGGATACTCTTTAACCGTGAGTTGAAACTGTTTATTTGTATGTTCACCGTAAAGTTTTAGCAAACCGGGAACCAGATACGGCGCAATGGTAGGAATGATGCCAAGATGAAACGAGCCTTTGAGTTGTTGACGCTCCTCCTGTACGGTCTCGACAATCTGCTTGAAGTGTTTAAGCGTAATGCGTGCCTGCGTGATGATTTTCTCGCCAATGTCCGTAGGGGTAATCGGATGCGCCGAACGGTCAAAAATTTTAACGCCCAGCTCATCCTCCATCTTCTGTATCATCATGCTCAATGTCGGCTGTGTTACAAATGAGGCTTCGGCGGCTTTGGCAAAATGTCGGTAAGTATCCACCGCAATAACGTACTCTAACTGTTGTATATTCATAAATAAGCTATTATAAATGCTGTTTATATTTGCATCAAAAAAAACGATTTGCGTGCGTCAATAATCTTTCGTATTTTTGCACTGTAAAATTAGATAAAAAATGGATACGATTTATATGTCTTCTGCGCCTTGCCTGTTATTACGAAAAAACACTGTTTGGGCAAGGAGAAGGAAACAAGTATCAATTTATATTCTGTTTTTATTCATCATTTAATACTTAGAACTATGAAAGAAGTAAATGCTATCGGATTAGATCAAACGGCAGTAGATCCTGTTGTGGCTAAATTAGAACAATTGTTATCGGATTATCATCTGTTTTATGCCAACCTGCGCGGACTGCACTGGAACATCAGAGGTGATAAATTTTTTGAACTCCACGAACTTTATGAGGAATACTACAACGAAGTGGCAGAGCAAATCGACAACATTGCAGAACGCCTTGTACAACTGGGCGCAACACCGGCAAGCAGCCTGTCGCAACACCTCAAACAGTCGGAAATTAAAGAATTAAACAACGTAAGCAACTGGCTCGAGGGTGTACAGAATGTAAAAGCAACGCTTGAGTTTCTGCTGGCTAAACATCGGGAATTGATTCCGCTTGCTCTTAAAGCCAATGATGCGGGTACGCTGTCTCTGGCTTCTCACGCCGTTAAAAATTACGAGAAAAAACTTTGGATGCTTTCTGCCTATCTGGCAGACTAACGCCCAAAACGTCTTCTTGCAAGACTGCAAATCAAACAAACCGCCCTTTTCAAGGCGGTTTGTTTTAGTTTATAACAGAGCGGTCTTAGGCATCTTTCACTCTTTAACACAACGTATGCTAAATCCTGACCCGCGACTGCTGACGCTGGACGCATCTATCATGGCGTTGGTGAAGCTCAGGTTGTAGCTGCTGCCGCCATTAGTAATTGAACTGCTCCAATAAAATCCACTTCCTCCGGTATTGCTTACCAGACCGCTACTGAACAGGCGACAGCCGGCTGTGGGCAAAAAAAGCAGCGGAGAAGGTGCGTCGGAGACATATAACAATTTCTTAAAATCCGGTTTACCGGTACGCTGCGGGTCAAAATAACCACCCTGCGCTATGGCTGCATCCCAGACAGTTTTTTCATAAACAGCCCATCCGCCATCTTCGTTGTTAGCCCAGGTTCCGGTAAACGGTTTACCTGCCTTGACACGAACCCAGATCCAACCACTTACGGTAGCCTCATAGTAGTATTTATTCTCGCTCGGAGACACATGTTCGATAGTTTTGCCTGGTGTGCAGTCATAGAAACCGGTACGTTCCCATTCATCCTGAGTGGGGACACGCCAACCGGCGGGACAAGGGTCGTTGTCGGTTTTTACAGGCTTCTGGTAGTAAGCCGTACCGTTATAGACAGCTCCTCCGGCAGCTGATTTCCAGTCGTAAGATACAAGTTGACCATTACCCCAAAGAGCTTCAGCAGATGAACCATTATACCAGTTGTTTCTTTCGTAGTAAAATTCTCCGTCAACCGGTGAACCGGTTTGCCCTTTGATGAGTTTGACGTTGCTGCGAGAACCATGCTTCAAATCTTTTCGACCCCATTGATACAGACCTCCGTAAACTCGCTCGTCCTTTTCGTTGAATGGGTTAGTTGCAAGATATTCCATTTGTTTTTTGGGCGTATTCAACGTTGCATCTGCGCCCAGATTATAAGGCATAAAAGTTACAGAGGGAACGAACATACCGGGGCAGTGAGTAACTTCGACAACAGGCGCAGAAAACCCCAGACCGCCGCCAACATAACACCAGTTATCGCCATCCCAGAGATATAAACCTTTACCGTCATCAAGATTACTGTTTGTGTTGTAAACAATCATACCTGTCAGTTCGTGATTCACATCCTGTTTGACGGAGTCAATCGTAACGCCTCCAAAGATTTTCGGGATACGCTTCAGGTCGGTAATCTTCACGTGCGAAGGCAACAATCCGCCTCTTATGCCGTCGGCACTGTTCAAGTCTAAAATGGTGCCGGGTTTTGGCGGATTCTTTCCGCCAATTGTTACCTGCGCCGTAGAATAGGAAACAATACTTAAATAAATTGCCACAGAGGCAAATAGAAAATTTTTTTTCATTGCAATAATTGGTTAAAAATTAATAAATAAAAAATGACACTTCAACATATACTCAGTTGTATTCTGTCGAAGAAATTTTGTTTTTGGTTAAATGCCTTGATGAAAGTAAATGGCTGTTTTAATAAGATTTTGGATAATTCTAACGAAAGGTTTTGACAGTTGAACTGTTGTGATGAAAGCGGCAGTGTTCTTACGCTGTTTGTTGCGATTGCTTCAAAACATGCAATACAACACTTTTGTTTTGTCTGTGTTGATATAAGACTTATTGGTAGGCTTATAATTTGGTGCCGGCAAAAGTACGCATTTTTTTAGTTTTTAGAGTGTAGAGTTTAGTTATTAGTGAAAAATATTTTTGCGTTTCTTGCGGGAGCGGAGAGAAACTGACAACTATTCGTTATTCACTAAAAGAATATTTTTCATTCTTCATTTTTCATTAAAAACAAAAAGCCCCTCGCGGGGCTTTTTGTTTGTTTTGGCGGTCGCTTTTATTCTGAAATGCAGCGAACAGGGTAGCCGTACAACCGACTGACGTGGGCTTCCGCGTGCTGGCCACCGTCGTAGAAGTTCAGGTTGTAACCTTCACTTATACTATAAGCAGTAGAGCTCCAGTATCTGCCGTATTCGCCACGTAAGTTCAACGTACCATTGCTGGTGCTCCGGTAGCCGGCAGCGGGCAAAAACAATGCGTCGCCAACCTTCATACCGGTAGTGTAGTTGCCAGAACCGCTCGTCCAGTTTGTGCCTACATATGTGATAGCGTTATTAGAGGTATTTATCACAGCAGCCCATTCCTCGATAGTGGGAACCCGCCAACCGTCAGGGCAGGGATTGGCGGTCGTCATGTCCCAGTTATCACTTGTGGTGGGAGGCGGTGTAATGGTTGTCCAGTTTGTAACAGAACTGCTATTGCTCTGGTCTTCCGCCTGTGTTAAAGCCACTGTCTTAACCCCCCATTTGTATTTCGCCCCGTGAATCTCCGCCGAAGGCGTAAACGGATATGCCGTTTGATCAGCGCCGAGATTGTGACACATGAATGCTTTCCATACTCCGCTCGCCACATACGCCCCGCAACATGCACAATCCTGAAGCGATGTGTTCAGTTCAATGGCTCTGTCGATGTTGCCGTCATTATAAATGGCATACAGTTTGAGTTTTAAGCCTGTGTCGCGGGTAAGACCTGACAGGTCGTTTTGCAGCGACGATTTGTAATTT
>JAISXJ010000157.1 GCA_031270565.1 Prevotellaceae bacterium | reverse complement strand
TACGAATTACGAATTGAGAAACAACTAAACTCTAAACTCTAAACTCTAAAAAAATATTATTCACTATTCGTTATTAACTATTCACTGCCAACTATGCCGAGTCGCGCAAAACGACTAATATTTATTGAACACTTGAATTAGCGGCAAATACACAGCGGTAAACTCTTTTGTAATCAGTGACATATCTTACCAACTCGCCGTTTGTGTATGTCATTAATTAGTTGTAATATTGCGCTCTTAAAAACATCAATTTCTTATGACACGCAATTTTTACAGAATCATCCTAATTTGTTTTCTTTTTTTAGACATATACTCCCTCACTCTGTGTGCGCAACAACTCCCAAACAGCGGATTTGAAACTTTTGAAACCGGCTACAACGGTGTCGGGGAACAGCCGATCGGCTGGAAAGGCTCGAACATTACACAGTGGGGTGTTTCAGCAACACTTGTCAGTTCCGATGCAAACGGGCGCTCAGGCAACTGTGTGAGGATTCATAACGAGTTTGTAGGAATAGGCAAACTCGGAGCGCCGTCGCCTGCCTATATCGCGCTTGGTACGCCATGGTTTTATGCGCCGAGCGTCTTTGAGATAGCTTCCATTACCGGCGGAACGGAAGGCGGTATGCGGTTTCAATTTCGCCCCGACACCCTGGCGCTCTGGGTGAAACGCTCCTATATCTTACAGGAGACAGCTCATGCCTTAGTCTATCTCTGGGCAGGGGAAAGTATTGGTACTGCCTATCAAAATCAGTCCGGTACCTGTTCGGAGGTAACGCATATTGATGACGAATCGGATGTGCGCGGGAAAAACAGCTGCACCACCTCCCGTCCCGCTACGCTGATAGGAGAGGGCGAATGGAAGTCGTCGGAACAGTTCGACCAGTGGACGTTGGTCAAAGCGCCCATTACCTATTATAATAACGTTATTCCCGAAAAGATGAATGTGATCATCTCTGCTGCCAATTATCCGGGTTCCAACGAATCGATGAGGGTAGGTTCTGTTCTTTATGCCGATGATGTTCAATTTATATACAGCTCGAAAGTGAGCGACATGCGTATTAATAACCGTTCGATTGCCGATTTCAACGGAGACGTGTACAACTATACGCACATTCTTGGCAAAAAAGAACGGACTATTCCGCCGATTACCTGCTTTCGTAGCGGTCGTCAGCTTTCGGATTCCGAGGTTGCCATTGTATATGGCGACCTGTCAGGTACTCCCACAACCATTACCGTAACTGCTGAGGACGGTCGCAGCACAACCACTTATACCATCCGTTTTGTCAATCAGCTGTCAACCAATGCGCATCCCGCTTTCATCACATTAGACGACGAACCGTTAGACGATTTCAACGGCTACGTTACCTCATATAATGTCAATTTCCCTGCGGAAACAACTCAATGCCCCGAGATCCGTGTGATTCCTTCCGAATCGACACAGAAATGGAGTATCACCACACCGTGTACCGGTATGCCCGGCAGCGCCGTTGTAACCGTTATTGCGGAGGACACATTGGTAAGAAAAAGTTATACCATCAACTACTTCATTGAAGTTTCCACCGACAGCGCCACGACCAGCACACGCCTGACGGATATTTTAATCGACAACATCTCCCTGTCTGATTTTGAACCCGACAGGAGAGTTTATAAGATAACCTATCCTATCGGCACGCAGGTAAGCAGTTTGCCCGTTGCCGCTCAATTCCGCGTCGATGCCGCCGCTGAACAGACTGTAGATATTATCCAAGCCGACGAGCAGACAGTGGTCATTTATGTAACGGCTGCAGATGGACAAACGATGTCTGCTTATGTGGTGGAGTTTGAGATTTTGCTCTCGAACAATGCCTATCTGTCAAGCATTGTTGTCAATAATGTGCCGTTGGCGGATTTCGATCCCCAAATATTCGAGTACACCTGTCTGCTTCCCTTCGGCGCTTCATCCGTGCCGTCGCTGGGGTATGTCAAGGGAGAAGACTCTCAGACGGTGGATATTATACAGGGTTTTGTGAATGACATTTCGTACATCTATGTAACTGCCGAAGACGGCACGGAACAGGTGTATCAACTCTTTTTCAGGGTGTGGGAAGAAAATCCCGGCGATATACCCACGCCCGACGACGTCTGTTTTGAACTTGTTGGCGACAACGTCTGGAAGGCTTCCACCTCGCGCAATAATGTGAGCATCGGCATTTTTTCTATTACGGGCGAACAGAAAATGCAGATATGGTCTGTGCCTCGCACCAATCCGAATGAAAGTCTGTGCGATCCCTCATCAACGGGCATACGGTTTGTTTTCGACAAAAGAAAAGATATTTATGTCTATCTCTTTATTTATAACGGCAAAAGGAAAATTCTTGCGGGCAAATTTGCCTATTAACCTCCAGTCGTAACTTATAATACGTTATTCAAGATGCACAAATCCAAACTTTCCAGAGCGCAAAAGATTGCTTTTGTCAAATGGCTTTGGTTGCTTGTTATCGGTACGTTACTGCTAATCACCCTTTTCTTTTTTGCCATAATAAAAGGATGGATAGGTTATGTTCCGCCGCTCCACGAACTTGAAAATCCCAAGAATCAGTTCGCCACAGAGATTTATTCTTCAGATATGGAAGTGATAGGTACATTCTTTATAGCCAAAGAGAATCGTGTGAACACAACTTATGACGAACTGTCGCCTCATCTTATTGAAGCGCTGATTGCTACCGAAGATATTCGTTTTTATAATCACCCCGGTATTGACGGGAAAGCGACGTTGAGGGCTATCTTCAGACTGGGCGGCAAGGGCGGCGGCAGTACGCTTACGCAGCAGCTGGCAAAACTGCTGTGGTCGCCTCCAACAAGCAGCCTTATCGGACGTATCCGGCAAAAAATGACTGAATGGGTCATTGCCGTAGAGCTTGAACGGCTCTACACCAAAGAGGAGATATTGACGATGTACCTTAACAAGTTTGATTTCCTGAATAATGCCGTTGGCATTAAGACTGCTGCACGGGTCTATTTCAATACGACCCCCAAGCATCTCAACATTGAACAGTCGGCAATGCTGGTTGGTATGTGTCAAAATCCATCGCGGTATAATCCCGCAAGCCGTCGCGAAGAGACCCGCAACCGCACTCTCAATCGGCGTAACACTGTTTTAAACCAGATGCGCAAAGCCGACTTCTTGACAAGAG
This sequence comes from Prevotellaceae bacterium, assembly GCA_031270565.1. Classification (GTDB taxonomy): domain Bacteria; phylum Bacteroidota; class Bacteroidia; order Bacteroidales; family Paludibacteraceae; genus F0058. Next base: position 8,617 of record JAISXJ010000157.1, on the reverse strand, counting down.
CAGAATATGATTCCATCAAACAACTGCCGATAACACTCGATTTTCAACGGGTTGACCATAAGCTGGGACTTGCTCCCTATTTCAGGGAATACCTTCGTTCACGTCTGCAAGCCGCAAAGCCTAAACGCTCCAATTACAACAGTTGGCAAACCGTTCCGTACGGTAAATACTATATGGATTCTCTGGCGTGGGAAACCGATCCGCTCTATGGATTTCTGGAAAAAAATTTCAAGTCAGACGGCACAAAATACAGCCTCTACAGCGACGGTCTGAAAATCTATACCACCATTGATTCGCGTATGCAGCGTTATGCGGAGGAAGCCATTCAAACGCACCTCAAAGACCTGCAGGGGCGCTTCTTTAAAGAGCAGCGGAACAGAAAAATTGCGCCTTTTGAAACCGGTATGAAAGAGAGCGACATCGCCGAGTTGATGACGAATGCTATGAAACAGTCTGACCGTTATCGTATTATGAAGAAAAACAGTATTTCGGAAGATAACATTATTAAAGCCTTTAATACGCCCGAAGAGATGACTGTGTTTACCTACGGCGCTCCGATTGACACTGTGATGACCCCAATGGACTCCATTCGTTATTACAAGTTTTTTGCGCGTACAGGCTTTATGTCTATGGAGGCGGCAAGCGGACACGTAAAAGCGTACGCGGGCGGTCCCGATTTTACCTATTTTCAGTACGATATGGTAACTATGGGACGCCGTCAGGTGGGGTCAACCGTCAAGCCGTTTCTCTACACGCTGGCTATGAATGAGGGATTTTGGCCGTGCGATATGGTCAAAAACCAGTCATACACCCTGCAAGATGCCCTCGGTCGCGACTTCACGCCACGCAACAGTTCCAATGCCCGTTTGAATGAGATGGTAACGATTCGCTGGGGACTGCAACAGTCAAACAATTACATCACCGCCTATCTGATGAGTTGTTTCACGCCTCAGCAATTGGTGAAGCTGATGCGCTCATTCGGTATTCAGGGAGATATTCCGGCGGTCGTATCGCTCTGTCTGGGCCCTAATGAGGTGAGTGTTGCCGAAATGGTGGATGCCTATACCACGTTTCCGAACAAGGGTATTCGGGTAAATCCTGTTTTTGTTACGCATATTGAGGACGGCAAAGGCAATCTTATTGCCTCGTTTGTTCCTACCACTGAAGAGGTTATCGACGAGCAAACCTCCTACAAGATGCTTGATATGATGTCAGCTGTGATGGATGGCGGCACAGGCTCTCGGGTGCGATACCTCTACGGTGTCAAAGCGCCTGCGTGCGGCAAAACCGGCACGACGCAAAACAATGCCGATGGATGGTTTATCGGTTATACGCCTTCGCTGGTATCGGGCGTATGGGTTGGATGGGAAGACCGTACCGTGCATTTCAACAATATGGCTGAAGGACAGGGCGCTTCAATGGCGTTACCAATCTGGGCAATGTATATGAAAAAGGTCTTGGAAAATCCTGATTTGGGATACAGCAGTTCCGAACAGTTTGACTTTCCATCATGGTTTGATGCCTCGGCAGGGTGTCGGGATTAATCATTTCCTTTGAATGGAGCTTGGCGGAGGCTTCTATAAAAAGGTTGCATTGGTTACTTGAATCTGCGTTGGTTTGTTAAATTTCGCAAAACTATCGCGAGTATAAAAAAAAGTTGTACCTTTGCAGCCCTAAATAAAAATATAATCATAATCACAAGAATAGTTGAACGGCAATGAAACGAACATTTCAACCCTCAAACAGAAAACGTAGAAACAAACACGGTTTTCGTGAAAGAATGGCTACGGCAAATGGTCGCCGCGTGTTAGCAGCCCGTCGCGCCAAAGGACGTAAAAAACTGTCCGTCTCGGACGAATACACGCCGAAAGCATAATCTGCTGTCGTCAATCCGTCGCAACAAAAATCTGCCAAATGTGCGGTTTTTAGCGGCGGAGGCGTTTGTTTTTCTCAGGTTGCAACGAAAATCGTTGCAGCATTTTTTGTATAAATAATTCTGTAACAGGTTATAATACAAACAAATTGGATAGATGGTCGGAGATTGTTGACAAAAGTGAAGATTTGCGTCTTTGCTTTTTGTTGTTTATACACAGAGCAACTTTGCTGAAAAAGCCATACCTTTGGGGGCAAAAACTATATCCTGTACAAATATGAAGATAAAGACAGTATTCTCGTTTATTACGAGTAGATTTTTATGGGTGAATTTAGCGATAGTGGTGGTGGTACTTCTCATGATCGGAATATTTATCCTCACCGTGCTGAAGCGAAATACGCGACATGGGGAACAAATTTCCGTGCCGAATGTTGTTGGGTTGAGTGAGGCGGCGGCACGCCCCATTCTTCTGGCGCAGGGAATCTCTTATGAGGTGATAGATTCGGTTTTTCTGCGTGACAGAAAACGCGGTGAAATAGTGGAGCAAACTCCCAAACCCGATTCAAAGGTAAAGAGTGGCAGAACAATCTATTTGACCATCAACGCTTTTGGTGACAAGATCGTGGTACTGCCCAATCTGCGCAATCTGTCTGTTCGTCAGGTACAACATACGCTTAAGGCGTTAGGTTTTGCGTTTCTGGTACGTACGGAACCATCTGAATTTCTCGATTTAGTGCTTGACATTACCGATATTTCCGGACAGCCGCTCAATGCGGGGGCGCGTCTGAAAGACGGTTCTATGATTGTGCTGGTTGTTGGTAAAAATGTTGATAATGAAAAATTTACGGTTGTGCCACACGTCGTTGGTCTTGATATTTTCGATGCTGAAAAGTACATCCGAAATAATCAACTTGTAGTTGGAGCCATTGATTATGACATTGCTCCGGTATCGGATGCCGAAAAAGCTCTGTATATCGTTTATCGACAGGATCCGACCGCCGGCAGATCCATTGTTATTGGCAAGCGTGTTGATTTATACCTTAGCAAAGAGCGAAATAAGGCTCGCAGCCAGACAAAGTCGGATGATGATTTTTTCTAACGCAAGCATTATCCGCTCAGTTTCAGAGAGAAGGGGCTTCTAAAAATGAGATTTTTCAAGGCTTGCCATTGAGGTAAAAGCGGAGTTTACTAACGTAAATGAGCATTTTACCGAAAGAGCGTAACGCAGAAAAAGCAGTTTTTAGAAGTTCCCAGAAAATAAAAAACATTCTGCTAAATTGATTACAAAACTTGACATAGCCAAAGAATTGTTGTGTCTGTGCTCTCTACTTTACGTTCCATTGATTGAAAAACGCCTTTTATGCTATCATTTTCTCCCTTAACGGTTAATAATAAAGCTATCATACAACCTTTTCTTCTCAACAGCGGTAGGCGCAGTTGCGATGTGTCGTTCTCCAACCTTTGCAGTTGGCAATTTTTGTATCACACAGAATTTGCTTTGCAAGACGACCAACTTTTTATTCGTTATCTTATTGACAATAAGCATTTCTTTATGATGCCCTTAGGAAGCGGGGCATTGTACGGGACTCTGCAAACGCTGCTGGCAGAAGCGCATGCTTTTGGGGATTATCTGCGTTTGCAGGGGTTGGATTTGGCATCGAAAGAGGCTGTAGAAGCAGAAATGCCCAATCAGTTTGCGTGGCGTGCCAAACGTGAATATGCCGATTATCTCTACCTGCGAGAGGATTTGGTAACACTTTCGGGCAAGAAATTTCAGCCAAAAAGAAATCATATCAATCAATTTCTGCGCCTTTTTCCGCAGTACGAATATGTAATCTTTACGCCTGATGTAGCGCGTGAATGTCTAACTCTTGACTGGCTTTGGGCGCGTATTTCTCTGTTACACACCGACAGCGCCACTTTGGAAGCCGAACGTCAGTCATTAACCTTTGCACTTACTCATTTTGACCAGTTAGACCTTCTCGGAGGGGCGTTGAGGGTGAATGGAAATATTGTGGCATTCACAATTGGCACGCCTATCAATACAACGGTCTTTGATATTTGTGTAGAGAAAGCCGATACGGCTGTTATGGGAGCTTATGCTATGATTAATCACGAGTTTGCACGGCGGTTACCCGAAACGGTTATTTATATCAACAGAGAAGAAGACCTTGGAATTGAGGGATTACGCAAAGCAAAAATGTCTTATCATCCGATTGAATTGCTGGATAAATATACCGGGAAATACTTATTATCTGCATTATGAAAGATGCTGTCAAAACGTTATGGCAAATCTGTTTCGATGATACGGAACAGTTTGTGGATTGCTATTTTGAAAACCTTTATTCCGATACATGCAATGAGGCAATAGTGCGCAATGCACAATTGATAGCGGCAACACAGTTGCTGTCTTTTCCGTTGCAATGGTCTGGAAAAGAATTGCCTGTAGCATATCTGTCGGGAATTTGTACGCATCCTGACTACCGCCGTCAGGGAGTTATGCGTGCTTTGCTTGACACGGTTCTTAACCGGCTTTACCGTGAAGAAGTCTGGGCTGCCGCTTTGATACCCGCCGAAACATGGCTCTTTGATGTGTATGGCAAGTTCGGTTTTGCGGATGTATTCAACTATTCAACAGAGCTGTTTACAGCTTCTGTCACGACGTCTTCCACCTGCGAGGTGCAACCCTATACCTCCCGTTTTCGGGAAGAAACGATCGCATTACTTCATAACTGCCCGCAACGACCTTGCGGACTGTTGATAACGGAAGCCTATTTTGATGTCATTATCAAGGCTTTTGCTGTTGAAAAACGTCCTGTACTGCTTTGTATAGATAAAGGGTGTCCGGTTGGAGTGGCTTTTGCCTCCGAACAACAGCGTGTGTTGGCAATTGCTGCGGTGGATGAAACGGTACGGAATCTGTTGCTGAATGACTTATGCCGTCTGTTAGACTGTTCCTGTCTGACAGTTTTGACGCCTCCCCAAGAGGAGATTTTACCGCTCGGCATGTTGAGGATTGTAGCGGCGGAAAAATGGATGGCTCATTATGCAACGGCGCATCCTCGTGCCGAACTCAGTTTGCATTTGAGCGACCCGTTTATTGCAGCCAATAACGGCTATTTTCATATCAGCGACGGGCAATGTCGGCGAGTAGGGGAGTGCCGTAAGGCAATGATGCTGTCAATGAATGATTTGAGCAGATTGCTTTTGGCAGACGAAAAGCCGTATATGATGCTTATGCTCAACGAATAATTTCATTAACAATTTTATCGAATGTTTCTCCGGTATCGCCTGAAAAGCGTATTTCAATGCCTACACTGTAGAGATGTGGTTTCAACCGGTCGGGTAATGCAGGGTCGGACATCAGCCGGACTTTGTCTTTTTCGGTAACAACAATCACTTTATCAGGGTGGGAAATCGTTTCAAATTTTTGAGATATGGTATGCCAGTCATTACGGGAAAATGGATGATGATCGGCAAATGGCATCGGATAAACAGTATTTGCTAACGGTTTGAGATAGTCGTAAAGACCTTTAGCAGAGACGATACCGGTTACTACCAGTACATCAGGGCGGTTTTGCCAAATTGATGGACAGGCTTGGGAGGAGAAGAGGGCAGTGGGCTGGTGGTAACAGACGGTTGAGAAAAAAAGGCGCTGATGTGCCTGCAAGTGCAGATTGTTACGCCAGAATGACATTGTTTCGTCCGATAACTCTTTCGGACACTTGGAAACAATCACCGCATCGGCACGACGGATGCTACTTTTGGGTTCGCGCAGCCGACCGAGCGGCAAAAGATGGTCTCGCCATAATGGACGGTGATAATCAATCGTCAAGATAGAAAATTGTGGCTTCACCCACCGATGCTGAAACGCATCGTCAAGTAGCGTTACGTCGGGCGGGAGCGCCGAACGGTAAAGACGCTCAATGCCGTTTACGCGTTTTTTATCCACTGCCACCAGACAATCCGGAAATTTGGAATAGATTTGCAATGATTCATCGCCAATGCTTTGAGCAGTTGCGTGTTCATCGGCAAGCTGGAATCCTTTACTCTGACGCAGATAGCCTCTGCTCAACACAGCTACGCGGTGTTTGGGGGAAAGAAGTCGTACCAAATATTCGATGTGAGGCGTCTTCCCCGTACCGCCAACGGTGATATTGCCCACTGAAATCACTGTGCCGGAAAAGATGCGGCTTTTCAGCACGTGGATGTCAAACAAAAAATTACGCACCCGAACCCCCAGTCCGTAAAGACAGGCGGGAAGCGCTAACAGGATGATTTGGATTATTTTCACTGGCTTAATTTGCGCGGTTTATAGTTCTGTATTGGACAGCTCATTTTTTTATATTTCATATTCAGATGTTTATATGTTGATGGCGCAATTGGCGCAGTCCTCATTTAACTTCAATCCTTTCAGCGAATCGTGATTGTAAATGGCCTTTTGGAAGATTACCCAAAAATCAGAACCTTCATTCGTAAAAGTATTCTATGTCTTGAGTTTCTAATATAAACACATTATATATTGACGGTGCAAAGATATGAAACTTTTAATGATAAAAGAGGCTGTCTCACAAGGCAGCCTCTTTATTTTCGTAAGTTGACAACTTCATTCTTTCACGCACCGCACGCTAAGGCCCATCGAACGGTAAGCGGTGGGGGGCAAGAACAAGGTGCTGTTTCGGAATCCCAGAATATAAGCATAGTCGTAGATAACCCTTGTACTACTCCAGTAGAACCCGCCGTAGATGTTGTCGGAGGCCAGATTATGATTCACCACGCCATTGCTTCTGTAGCGCCATCCTGCGGCAGGCAAGAAGAGGAGAGGCTCGGGTGCAGCAGCGTCGTAAAGTCTTTTATCGGTAGAAGACCAAATTACATTATAAAAATAGCCGCTGGCTTCTGTAGTAGCAGCAGTCCAGTCAGATGCTTTATATATAGCGTAACCGCCAAATTTATTTTTTGTATATCCCCAACCTGAATTGGTTACTTTACCACCCCTGACAGGTATCCATGTCAATTCATTGTTAGTACCGCGAGTAGTAGTAGTCAGACCGTTAGCAGTCATATCACCTATGCTGCCGTTGGCAGTATTCGGCTTACAGTCGTAATTACCAAGCCGTTCCCATTCGTCTTGAGTAGGAACACGCCAGCCTGTTGGACAGGGGTCGTTCTGTGGCATTGTCCAGTTTGTGTTTTGATGATATTTTCCGTTGAAATAAATGCCGCCTTGATTATCATTCTGTCCAGTAAGCATCTCCATGCCGTTACCCCAAAGGTCATTCTTTGTGGGAGTGCACCAATTTTGAGGAGCATCGGTTTGTTTTATGAATTTGCCTTTGCCGCTAGTTTTTGGCTGACCGTTCTCATCTACAGAAGAAATAGCGCCATTTTGTTCAGTGTCGTTATCATTCGGATATCTTTGACTGTTGCGTTTTTCGTGTCCGTCAGCAATACGTCCCCACTGGTAGAGGTCGCCCCAAACATTAACAGCCTCGTCAAGGGTGCAGTCAACAAGATATCTAATCTGTTGTTTGGCTGGACTGAGAGTGGCATATTCGCCAGAGTTAAACTTGGTAGTGTCCACGCCAAGATTATAGTGCGAAAAAGTAACATTAAGTTCAAGAGACAAGCACGAAGGAGCAGAAATGGGAACGGGAGGAGGTGGAAGTGCCTGTCCATTGCTGCCGCCAATGTAATTCCATTTATTGCCATCCCAGAGATAGAGACCGTCTCCGTTAGGTATAAGGTAATCGTTGGTGTTCCAGACAATCATCCCCGCCAATGCCTGTTTTTGTTCAGTGGTAGCGCCGCTTATGCCCGGAAATACATTGGGTGCGTTTTCTGGGATCTGTCCCAAATCAACAATACTTACGTTAGAGAGCAGCAGCCCGCCTTTGGTCGTACTGTTCAAATCCAGCACAGCGCCTGCTGCGGGCTGGTCGCCGCCGCCGATAGTTACCTGCGCCGCAGAAAAAGAAGCGACGCTTAAAAATGCTGCTGTAAATGCAGCGAAAATAAATTGATTAGTTTTCATAAAAAACACATTTTAAATTAATTGATAGATATAATTAAGTTATCAGTTGTCAGTTTTTCGCGCCTTTGTGTTCTCCCGCTTTGGCGGGACAAGTCTTGTGTATCCCTTGTGTCTTTGTGGTAAAAATATTAAACCACAAAGAGCACAAAGATTTTTTCACAAAGGGCACAAGGGCATTTATTGGTTTTATGTTTGTAACGAGACAGGTCGTTAAAAACGACCGACCAACTAACTCCTCGTCAGAGACGAGGAGCAGTGGAGGCAATAACAAACAGCGACAACTCTCCAGACCATTCCGGAAGGTTGCCGTTATGTATATATATGGCGAAAAGACGCAAAGAAACTTCGCGTTATTAAGCGTAAATCGAAAAGTCTTTAATAAATGATAAGCCCTTGAATACAAGGAGTTAAGCTGACTGCGGGGGGGGGCTATTGTAACGAACTTACTTTTAGGCGGTTGAACCGTCTAATCTGAAAAAATGGTGAATATGGAATACCAGATGTAAGCATCGTTTTGTATTGATTTTAGATGTGTTTAAGAACGCGGCAAAGATAATACTTTTTTAGTGAATAGAGAATAACGAATAATTTGGTTAATTCTTTTTTTGAGGTGCTATGAAAAATATCCGGCAGTCCGGTAGAGGAAAAAATCTTTGTTGTTTGTTCCGTAGTTGGCGGAGTAGAAACGTTGCATTTTTCCGTTGAGCCTC
>JAISXJ010000130.1 GCA_031270565.1 Prevotellaceae bacterium | reverse complement strand
AAACGTGCCGCAATAATTATATATGTATATGGCAAGAAAACGCAAAGAAACTTCGCGCTGTTATGCGTAAATATAAAAGTACCTAATAAATGATAAGCCCTTGAATACAAGGAGTTAAGGCGAATACGGGGGGGGGCTTTTGTAACGAGCTTACTTTTAGCCGGTTAAACCGTCTAATCTGAAAAAATGGTAAATATGGAACCCCAGATGTAAGCATCGTTCTGTATTGATTTTAGTTGTTTATAAGAACGGGGCAAAAGTAATACTTTTTTCAGTGAATAACGAATAGTGAATAATGAATAGTGAATAATTTTTTTTTGCGTTTTAGAGTGTAGAGTCTTCCGTGTAGTTCCGTGTAATCTGTGGCTAAATTACTTTTGAGACAGCCCCATTTTTCACAGGATTAACAGGATGCTCAAGATAATGATTTTTTCTTTTTGAACACTGATAACACAGATTAGACACGATTTTCACAGATAAAAATCTGGCGTTTATCTGTTAAATCTGTGTCATCTGTGTTCTGGTTTTCCTTTGATATTTATGCCCTAACGGGCAAAAAAGCCTGCTTAAAGCCGTTTTTTCTATTGATATTGAAGCCGTAACCGGCTAATAGCGCACATTATTCACTATTCATTATTCACTGACAGTTAAGGGATCAGTTGCCGGTACTTGATTTTGGGATTATCCGTCCACCGGTATTTTCCGTAGAACAATTCAATGATGCGTTTAGGCAAGAAACGTTCCAGCGTCCTCAATAAAACAATGTCATATTTCCGGTGAAAATTAATCCAGCACCCGTTGCAATGACGCGCGTACTGATTCTGCAGTTTCCGCGTTTCCTTTGAATTAAATATTTCATCCAAAGTCTTTTCGTGGACATTTCCCAGTTTGACATCCAGATTCTGGCAAATCGGTATGTCTCCGTTAGGATGAATCACCAGCGAATCGTAAATGCTGAAACATTTTAGCTCCAACTTCTTTTGCACCCATTCATCGTAGAGATATAAAAAATCAAGATTCTCTGACGTTCGGGTAACATTAGCGGGAATCCTGTCCCTGAAACAGATATTTTCCTCCTTCGCCACCGTCGCCGCTTCGTGGGCAGTCTCTTTTGTTTCAAAAAAGTCAATATTGTTATAAATGCCGATGCGAATATCAATATTGTATTTCTCAGCCAACTCAACAACCTCTTCCATATCCTTTAAGTCATTATAAGGCGAAAGTGTGAACATCAGCGAAAGCGGCGCCAGATCCTTACAGGCTTCTATCACTTGGATTACCTTGTCATAACCATCGCATCCTCTCATATATTTATAGACCTCCTTATTGCCGTCGAGCGAGACGTAGAGGCGTTGCGGGGCGTAATCCCTTACAGCCTCTATCACCCGTTCGGGCAATAGACAGTTTGATAGCAGGTCAAACTTTGGATGGTTCTCCTTGAACCACGACAATATCTCCCTGTATTCGGGATGCAGAAGAAATTCACCGCCTTCAAGTCCTACCTGTGTCTCGCTCGAAATGCAGCGACTTTGCATTATCTCAACTATTTTTTCTTTTGACAGATGTTCTACCGGTCGTTTCGCCCAAACAAAACAATGCTTGCAACGGGAATTGCAAATACTTGTCGAATAAAACATCAATGTAGATACTTTCTTCCCCGACGGGAACAGAAAGTTATTTATGAAACGTATCCCTCTTTTTACGTAATCGGTTTTTTTGTACATAAATTAAATCCGTTTTTCAATTTGCTTCCGAATCAATTCCACTATCCGGTAGGTTTCCACCAGAGATTTCAACGACGAAAGATTATGTGCCTGCTGTCTTTCACTCTGACTGGCAAACGCCTGTATTTCTCCGAAATATCCCTGCGACACAAATTGATTGTTTTGAAAAACAGGAATAAAAGTATGGCTGTTAAAGAGACTGCGTTTTTGAGGCGTAAATTTAATGACCTTTTCCAGCGGTAGCGATAAAAGAATCGGCGGTTTAACAGTGTGATAAAGCATTTGATGATTGGACATCTCGTAAAAACCGGATTCGGCGTTGACATACAACTCTTCCGACGCCTCCGCCCAAAAATGGTGTGTGGACATTTCAATATTCCCGATAACACCGTGTTCGTGTTTAAGAATCATCATAAGCGTCACCTTTCCGGCATCCATCTTCGTTGCGGTAATGCCAAGTATTTGCGCACTGCCGAACATAAACAGAACATAATCAATCGGATGAATAAAGAGATCCCAGAATACGTCACCCTCCGGAAAAGCGCCGGTACGAAACCGGTAACTGTAGGTAATCGTCCTGTCCTTTTTCAATCGACGTTTTAAAAGCGCCGTGCAGGGCGAATATCTTTTTTGCATACCGACCATACAAAATCCGGCGCTTGCCTGTTCCGTTTCAATAAGCCTCTGCAATTCCTCAGAGGAGGTGCATACCGGCTTCTCGACGAACACATTTTTATTGGCAAGCAACGCCTGGCGTGTCAATTGATAATGAGCGGCAGGGGCGGCACAAATGAAAACGCCTTTAACCTCTTCGTCGTTCAGAACCGTGTCAAAATCGGTGGTGCCGGTAAGATAGGGATAATTTTGGCTAATCAATTCTAAGCTGCGATGACTTCTGCAGACAATATATTTTAACCGGATTTTCAAACTGTCAATCGCCGGATAAAGGTTGTGCAAACTGTGATTCCCGATACCGACAAACGCATATTTGTTCGTGAAATCTCTCCCGAGGATACGCACCGTTCTCATCTTCTTGTAAATATTAATTAAGGCATTCATCTGTTTTTGTTTTAGAGTTTTAATATTGAAAATAAGAAACAGCCCTGCACAATGCCGGGGAACAACTGTTTATCATCATATCTATTTGGCGCTAATCTCTTTCAGCGCTTCGACAACACTGATTTTCTTATTGTTTTTAAAGGCAATAATAAAGGCGTCTTCAAATTTTTCGCGTATATTTAATTTGATTGCTTCAATTTCTTTGAAATTAGAGGTCTGACCGTAAGTATATTTGTACATACCGTTTTCCTGAAAGACATCGCATTTCACGTCCTTAAAACGGACGTCGTTTGGCGAGAGCAGGGTGGAACTGGCAAACAACTGCACTTTAAACAGAATACCTTTCTGTTGCGCCTCTCTTGTGGTTGTCTCCACCATTTTTTCAAACTGCTTGTCATTCTGTTTCTGCTGTTCTGTAAGGGATGTTTTCTGCGTTGTACCGGAAACGCTACCGGTAGCGTCTGCTGAGGCAGAGGTATTTTTAAAACGCAGGTCGTAGTCGTGTTTATAAGCGGCAAAACCTTTATAAATAGCTTGCGCAAGTTCGTTTTTCCCTTTTTGTGAAAGCATATACTTTTCTTCGGTCGGGTTGGTAACAAAACCCAGCTCAATGAGAATACTCGGCATTTTCGTCTGATGCAGTACCCAGAAATTATCCTGCCTGACACCCCTGTCATAGCGATTGGCAGCCACAAATGCCTGCCGCACATGCGATGCCAGCCGCAAACTCTGCTCCGTAAAGTGCGACTGCATAAACTCAAACATAATATAAGAATCGGGCGAGGTGGGATTGAACCCTTCGTATGTTTCCACATAATTGTCCTCAAGCAGAATAACGGAATTTTCGCGTTTAGCCACTTCAAGATTGGCATTGCTCTTGTCGATTCCAATGGTATAAACTTCCGTGCCATAAGCAGCTTTTGTACCTGCTGCATTGGCGTGAATGGAGATAAAAATATCCGCATTGGCTTTGTTGGCTATGACGGGACGGTTTATCAGCGGGACATCTTTGTCAACGATGCGTGTATAAATCACGCTGACATCGGTATGATTTTTTCTGATTAGTTCACCGACAAGCAGAGAGACGGAGAGATTGACATCTTTTTCGCGTAATGTTGTGCCGACGGCGCCCGGGTCCTTTCCGCCATGTCCCGGATCAATAACTACCGTAAAAGACTTCGCAGCTGTTGCACTGTATATGCCAAATGTCAACAGGAGAAAAAAAAGTGTTGTTTTTCGTGTCATGGATAAACCTTTTTGCGGTGCAAAAATAATGATAATTTGGTTAAGAAACAGTTTAATGCGGCCTGTTTTAGTGGTCAGCAATTAAAAATTACTGATTAGCGTTTGATAATGACCAAAGTATAACAAATTATCTCACTCTCTTTTGTACGGTATAACGTCTTGCCGAAGCAGGAAAAATAATGGATACATACCACAACAGGATGTCATCAATCTGTTTTTTTTTATTGCTGTCCGCTAAACATTTTTTTACTCAAAAAAATCAGGGCTGATTTCTAATGATGGAAATCAGCCCTTTTTGGTTAATTTTGTGTCGTCAAACAAAAAAAATAAACCAATGGGC